>JADZAN010000037.1 GCA_020852815.1 Gemmatimonadaceae bacterium
AGGTTTCGCCCTGCCGGTCTGCTCGCTCATGGCATGCCTCCCTTCGCGTCCCGGCCACTCGCCGGTCGAGGGAAGAGTGTCACTCGCTCAGATCGCCCGAAAGTGCGATTTCCGGTGAACCACTACAGGAGGCGCATGGAGGCTTACGGAGGCGCACGAAGGCGCACGAAGGCGTACGAAGGCGCACGAAGGCGCACGGAGGCTCACGGAGGCTCACGGAGACGACACGGTGGCAAACGAAGAAATGCCACGACGCGCCGAACCCAGCCCCCACGCCCACCTTCCCAGCGAAAGCTGGGATCCATTTGTCCTCGACGCACGCGCGAAGAGCTGCCTCGGGCGTCCGTGATCGCAACAGCAAAAGCTCGACACGGAGGTTCACGGAGGAGACACGGAGGTTCACGGAGGAGACACGGAGGTTCACGGAGGAGACATGGAGGAGACCAGGAGGCGACACGGAGGAGACATGGAGGAGACCCGGAGGCTCACGGAGGAGACACGGTGGCAAACGAAGAAATGCCACGACGCGCCGAACCCAGCCCCCACGCCCACCTTCCCAGCGAAAGCTGGGATCCATTTGCCCTCGACACACGCGCGATCGGCTGCCTCGGGCGTCCGTAATCGCAACAACACAAGCTCGACACGGAGGCTCACGGAGGAGACACGGAGGAGACACGGAGGAGACACGGTGGCACACGAAGAAATGCCACGATGCGCCGAACCCAGCCCCCACGCCCATCTTCCCAGCGAAAGCTGGGATCCATTTGTCCTCGGCACACCTGCGATCGGCTGCCTCGGGCGTCCGTGATCGCAACAACACAAATTCGTCACGGAGGAGACACGGAGGAGACACGGAGGCGCACGAAGGAGTGCCGCGACGCGCCCTGATCCTCAACGCAATGCTCAGGAGAGAGCAGCGATGGCAGTTCGACGTGGCCACCACCGCTTGGCTTTCAACACAGCTACTCCGTGTTCAAGGGTTTGAGTTGGTGAACCCCGTTGATCGATCGCCCGCATCCAGCGCTTTCGCGCGCACGTCTTGCCGGCCAGGTACAAAGCCATTTCACGATGACGCCCCGCATTCGTGGCAGTGGTTGCGATGCTGGTAGTTCCAAAAGCTTTGAACACGGGGGACACACGGAGGAACGGAGGTACACGGGGAAGACCTCGGCACTGCCGTTCTCCGTGATGCACGGTGTCAAGCTTCTCCATCGCCGACCCCGGCGCCGCACGCGACCGATCGGGTGCAACGCGAGGACAAATGGGTCCCAGCTTGCGCTGGGACGGTGGGCGGCGGTTCTGGCACTCACTCGTGCCTCGGCGCTTCCTCCGTGATCGCTCAGCGAATCCTCTGTGATCCCTCCGTGATCGCTCCGCGAATCCTCCGTGATCCTCCGTGAATCCTCCGCGATCCTCCGTGTCGTGCTTTTCCATCGCCAACCCCGGCGCCATACGCGACCGATCGGGTGCAACGCCACGGCAAATGGATCCCAGCTTCCGCTGGGACGGTGGGCGGCGGTTCTGGTCCTCGTTCGTGCCTCGGCGCTTCCTCCGTGATCGCTCCGCGAATCCGTGATCCCTCCGTGATCCTCCGTGAATCCTCCGCGATCCTCCGTGTCGTGCTTTTCCATCGCCAACCCCGGCGCCGCACGCGACCGGTCGGGTGCAACGCGAGGACAAATGGGTCCCAGCTTGCGCTGGGACGGTGGGCGGCGGTTCTGGCACTCATTCGCGCCTCGGCGCTTCCTCCGTGATCGCTCAGCGAATCCTCCGTGATCCTCCATGAATCCTCCGCGATCCTCCGTGTCGTGCTTTTCCATCGCCAACCCCGGCGCCGCACGCGACCGATCGGGTGCAACGCCACGGCAAATGGATCCCAGCTTCCGCTGGGACGGTGGGCGGCGGTTCTGCCAATCACTCGTGCCTTAGCTCTCGAGATGGACGGCGCCGCTGACCCCTCTCCGGCACCGGAAGCGACGCCATGGCCGCCGCCCCACCGACCGATTCGAGGACGTGGCGACGCGACACGGGTGACCTGCCCTCTCCGGAAAGGGGCGAGGGTATGAATCGGTGGCCAGACGTAGGTAAATTCGAGGTTCGCATCGTTCAGAACCTCGACGTCGAGCACCCGTGGCCAATATCCTCCAAAGACTCCCCGTCGGCGAGAAGGTCGGCATCGCCTTCTCCGGCGGACTCGATACCAGCGCCGCCCTCCACTGGATGCGCGCCAAGGGCGCGATCCCCTACGCCTACACGGCCAACCTCGGGCAGCCCGACGAGAGCGACTACGAGGAGATCCCGCGCAAGGCCATGCTGTACGGCGCCGAGAAGGCGCGCCTGATCGAGTGCCGCGAACAGCTGGTGGCCGAAGGTTTGGCGGCACTGCAGTGCGGCGCCTTCCACATCACCACCGCCGGGCAGACATACTTCAACACGACGCCGCTCGGGCGCGCCGTCACCGGGACGATGCTCGTCGCGGCGATGCAGCAGGACGACGTCAACATCTGGGGCGACGGGAGCACCTTCAAGGGGAACGACATCGAGCGCTTCTATCGCTACGGGCTGCTGACTAACCCGTCGCTGCGCATCTACAAGCCGTGGCTCGACCAGCAGTTCATCGACGAACTGGGCGGGCGCACCGAGATGTCGGAGTACCTCATCAAGGCCGGTTTCGACTACAAGATGAGCGTGGAGAAGGCGTACTCCACCGACTCCAACATTCTCGGCGCCACGCACGAAGCGAAGGACCTCGAGTTCCTCAACAAGGGGATCATGATCGTCCAGCCCATCATGGGTGTCGCCTTCTGGCGTGACGAGGTCGAGGTCAAGCGCGAGACCGTCTCGATCCGCTTCGAGGAGGGGATGCCCGTCGCCATCAACGGGCAGAGCTACGCCACGCCGCTGGCGCTGTTCATGGAGGCGAACGCGATCGGCGGGCGCCACGGACTCGGCATGTCGGACCAGATCGAGAACCGGATCATCGAGGCCAAGAGTCGCGGCATCTACGAGGCGCCGGGGCTCGCCCTGTTGTACATCGCCTACGAACGGTTAGTCACCGGCATCCATAACGAGGATACGATCGAGACGTATCGCGCCAACGGGCGCAAGCTCGGGCGTCTCCTCTACCAGGGGCGCTGGCTCGACTCGCAGTCGCTCATGCTGCGCGACTCGGCGCAGCGTTGGGTCGCGCGCGCCATCACCGGCGAGGTCACCATCGAGCTGCGCCGTGGCAACGACTACTCGATCGTCGACACCACGAGCCCCAACCTGACCTACAAGCCCGAGCGCCTGACGATGGAGAAGGGGGAGGCGTTCTTCACGCCGGCGGACCGCATCGGCCAGCTCACCATGCGCAACCTCGATATCATGGACACGCGCGAGAAGCTGGGGCTGTACTCGGAGCAGGGATTGCTGATGGGGGGCGGAAGCACCGGCGTTCCGCAGTTGCCAGCGGGGGGCGAGGGCGGCGACTAGACTCGAGCGCGGCCAGGCGAAGGCACCGCACGGCGCGATGGCGTGGTACGACAGCGAGGGTCGAAGGCGCGGGGAGGGCCGTGTGCCTTCCGCGACTACGAGCGCACCATCGCCCAGCAGCTGGGCGACATGTTTGCACCTGGCGGTTTCGACCCGCGGCGCGACGTCGCGGGGGTCATCCTCAACCGCTGGGGGCACGCCTACGTGAGTCCGCAGCCCGGCTTCTTCTTGGGCCCCGTCGCTCGGAAGAACGCGATCACGTCGCTGTCGAGCCGAATCGAGATGGCCTCCTTCGCCACCGGCACAACCACCCGCGCCTCCGACCAGAAATCGTCTGGCAGGTCCCGCAGTTCGACCGGCGCCGTGCGGGCAATCTCGGCGTCGGAGACACGGCGCAAACGCGCGAGGTCAGCGCGACCCTGTGTCGGCGTCGTCTTGCGGGCAGATCGCTTCGAGACTCTTGGCATAACGCTGGCGCTCCTTGCGACTGCTGACTCGGGCACTGATCACGCGGCGCACAATGGAACCGTCCGCGGCAATCCGATCGGTGAACACGACGGTGAGCGGGATGCCGTCAGCGAGGCCAAGGGCGATCACGCGATGCTCGCCATAGTCCTGCCGCGGCGACGAATGCCCAGCCTGTTCACCGGCGGCTGCACCGGCACGCACCGCACCGCACGATCACTCGACCGCCGCCCCGCTACCTGATCCGCCGCATCATATAGTTTGTCCGCGCCCGGAACACCCTCCCGTCGCTCCCGCGGTCGAAGCGCATGATCTCGCCGCCCTCGCCGTCCTTCCGGATCTCCTGGAAGGCATCGTCGCCGATCTTCTTCCAACGGGTGATCCCCTTCACCGGCTCATCGCTCGGCACGTGCATCGTCGCCAGCCCGCCTTTCCAGCGAATCACCTCCATCTCGCCGCCAAAGCTCCAGTACGTCCCGATGTACGCGTCGAGTGATGCATCGGCCGCCTTGAGTGCGCGTGCCGTGTCGGCGAGTGCCTCCTTGAGCGCGGGGGCGAGGAACTCGTACCCCTGTTGCGCGAGCGACGTCGCATTCGCGTCGCCGGCGTTGGTCATCACGATCGAGGCGATCTTGTCCTCGGGCTGCAGCGTGAGCTGGGTGCGGTAGCCGGGGCAGCTCCCGCCGTGCCCCACAAACGTCTTCTCCCCCTTGCGCCAGACCTCGAAGCCAAGTCCCCAGGTGGTTTCCCACGAGGGATCGGTGAAGTGCACGCGTTGCATCTCGCGGAGCGTGGGCTTGGACAGGATGGCGCTCCCGCCCGTGGCGCCATTTCCCGCGAGGACGCGGAACTGCCAGGCGGCGAACTTCGCGAGGTCGAGCGGCGTCGACGCGTAGCCCGCTGCCGCCGCCATCGCCTTGGTCTGGTAGGGGGGCATGACGTGACGGCTCCCGTCGCGCTCCGCGGCGCTGTAGCCGATGGCCAGCGTCTTGCCCCGCGCCGCCGCCGGGTACTCGGTGAAGGTGCTCGTTAGGCCCAGCGGGGCGTTGATGTGCGAGGTGACATAGTCGCTCCACGGTTCGCCCGAGACCGCCGACACGACAGCGCCCAGCAGGGTGAAGCCCAGGTTCGAGTACTGGAAGTAGCGCTCGGGGCGATACTCGACCTCGCGGTCCTTCACCCCCTTTACCAGTTCGTCGAAGGAGGGAAACATCATCGCCGGCTCCAGCCACAGCGTGTCGGCGAGCTCGCGTTGCAGCCCCGAGGCGTGAGTGAGGAGCCCCTCGACGGTGATCGCCCCCTCGTCTGCATAACGAGACTTGGGCGTGAACCAGGGCAGGTGCTTGGAGACCGGGTCGTCGAGGCGGAGCTTTCCCGCATCTCGCAGCTGCAACGTGGCGATGCTGGTGAAGAGCTTGGAGATGGAGCAGATGCTGTACGCGGTGTTCGCCGTCGCCGGGATCTTCCGCTCGGCGTCCATGTAGCCGCTTCCCCCCTGCCAGATCACGTCCTGGTCTACGACGAGCGCCGCCGACGCCCCCGGGATCCGCTTCCAGGCGCGCTGGGCATCGAGCCACTTCTCATAGGCCGTGAGTGCCTCCTGCACGCGCGGGTGCTGGGCGACGCCTTGCGCCTGCACGCCTGCGGCCGGGGCGGCGATGGAGAGGGCGATGACTGCGGCGAGGAGCGCGCGGCGCGCGCGGGTGCGATCCGTCATGGGAGGCTCGTGATGGGTGAGGCTGGCGGCCTTAAGCTCCCGGTTATGGCGCGTGGCGCAAGGAGGGCTTCGTCGCGTCGCTGGCGCATCGCCCTGCCTGCAGGGGACTCGGCAATGGCGGCGCGCTTGACCGGTGCCGAGGCGTGCACGATGTTCGCAGGAGTCCCGCGGCCCACCAACAGCATCCGACTGTCGCTTTCATCCCGTTCCGGTCATGGCGATCTACGACCTCACGATCAACGGCAAGTCCCAGAAGGTAGACGTGGCGCCCGACACGCCCGTGCTCTGGGTCCTTCGGGACCATGTGAAGCTGCTGGGGACCAAGTACGGATGCGGGATCGCCCAGTGTGGCGCCTGCACCATTCATTTGGGTAAGGTCGCCGTGCGCTCCTGCACGTTGCCGGTCTCCGCGGTGGGCAACCAGCCGATCACCACCATCGAGGGCTTGTCGGACGACGGCGACCATGCCGTGCAGAAGGCGTGGCTGGAGCACGATGTGGCACAGTGCGGCTACTGTCAGGCCGGACAGATCATGAGTGCCGTCGCACTGCTCAACAGCAATCCCACGCCGAGCGACGCGGATATCGAGTCCGCGATGAGCGGCAACATCTGTCGGTGCGCCACCTACCTGCGCATCAAGGCCGCCATCAAGTCGGCCGCGGAGTGACGTATGGATCGCGAGACGCCAGCCACGACTGACATGCCCATCGTCAGCACGACGTATAGCCGACGTTCATTCCTCAAGACCACGGCGCTGGCCGGCGGTGGTCTCGTCCTCAGCTTCAGCTGGTTGGCCGGTTGCACGCCGACCGACGAGGAGCTTCGGACCCTTCCGAAGGAATGGTTCGACTTCAACAGTTACCTGAAGATCGGGGAGAACGGCGTCGTCAGCATCATGTCGCCCAACCCGGAGTTCGGGCAGAACGTGATCACGTCGATGCCGATGGTCGTGGCAGACGAACTCGATGTCGACTGGAAGGATGTCGTCGTGGAGCAGGCGCCGCACGATCCCGCGAAGTTTCCCGACGCCATGTTTGGGCAGTTCACCGGCGGGAGCCGCGGCGTCTCCAGCAAGTGGAAGGCGCTGCGCACGGCCGGCGCCTCCGCGCGCCAGATGCTGCGATCGGCCGCGGCACAGGCGTGGAACGTCCCGGTCGAGGAGATCACGACCGCCGCCGGTGTCCTGAAGCACGCCGCCAGCGGCAAGTCGGCGCGTTACGGAGAGATGGCCTCCGCCGCCGCCAAGCTCCCGGTGCCAAAGGACGTGCCGCTCAAGGCGGTCAAGGATTTCACGATCATCGGCACGTCGCGAAAGAACGTGGAAGGGCGAAAGATCGTGACAGGGAAGCCGCTCTTCGGGATGGACTATCAGGCGGAGGGGATGCTGATCGCCATGATCGTGCATCCGCCGGCGTTTGGCATGCGCCCCAAGTCGGTGGACGACGCCGCCGTCAGGTCGATGCCCGGCATCACCGACGTCTTCACGATCAGCACGCTGCCCAACGATCAGGAGCGGGGCCCCTTCGACGTCAACGCCTTCCCGGAGCTGGTGGTGGTGGTGGGGCGCAGCACGTGGGAGGTGATGAAGGCTAAAAAGGCGCTGCAGGTGTCGTGGGAAACCGCGCCGAGCGCCTCCTTCGTCGTCGCCGGCTTCGGCAACAAGGCGACCGTGACCGTCCCCGCGGGATTGGAGGACACGGCCACGCACCAGGCGCGCATGGAGTCGCTGGCGGCCAGGCCGGGGCGTGTGGTGCGAAAGGACGGCGACCCCGCCGGCGCCTTCAAGCGCGCGGCCAAGGTCATCGAGCGCAGCTACACGGCGCCCTTCCTCGCGCACAACTGCATGGAGCCCATGAACTTCTTCGCCCACGTGACCGCCGACCGCGTCAAGGTTGCCGGTCCGTTGCAGGCGCCGGGCTTCGTCGAGCCAACGCTCGCCGCGCGGCTGGGAGTCCCCGCGGACAAGATCGACATCGAGATGACGCGCATGGGGGGCGGCTTTGGACGGCGCGCCTATTCGCACTACCTCATCGAAGCGGCGCTCATCTCGCAGCGGGTGAAGGCACCGGTCAAGTTGATCTACACGCGCGAAGACGACATGAGCACCGGGATCTATCGCCCGGCGTATCATGCCACCTACCGCGCCGCGCTCGACGCGGACAACACGCTCATCGCCCTGCACGTGAAGGCTGGTGGCGTCCCCGAGAGCCCGCTCTTCGCCAATCGCTTCCCGGCTGGGGCTGTCGACAACTACCTGGCCGAAGACTGGTCGATTCCGTCGAACATCACCGTCGGCGCCTTCAGGGCGCCGCGCTCCAACTTCATCGCGGGGGCCGAGCAGTCGTTCCTCGATGAGGTCGCCGAGGCAGCGGGGAAGGATCCCATCGAGTTCCGTCTCGACCTGCTCAAGCGCGCGATGGCGAAACCGGTGGGTACCGGCAACGAGTACGAAGCCGATCGCTACATCGGCGTGCTCGAGATGGTGCGCGACAAGTCAGCGTGGGCAACTCCTCCAGCCGGCGTGCACCGCGGCGTTGCGGCCTACTTCTGCCACGAGAGCTATGCCGCGCACGTGCTGGACCTGACCATCGAGGATGGAAGGCCGGTCGTGCAGAAGGTGACCTCCGCCATCGACTGCGGCATCGTGGTCAATGCCGACGCCGCCACCAACATGGTCCAGGGTGCGGTCATCGACGGCATCGGCAACGCGCTGTTTGGCACGATGACGTTCAGGAACGGCGCGCCGGAGAAGACCAACTTCGACAGCTATCGCATGATTCGGATGCGCGAGGCGCCGAAGGCGATCGACGTCCATTTCGTGAAGAGCGAGGTCGACCCCACCGGACTCGGTGAGCCGCCCTTCCCACCCATCTTCGGCGCGATTGCCAACGCCATGTACAAGGCGACGGGGAAGCGGTTGTACCAGCAGCCGTTCTTTGGGGAGAAACCGGTGCTCGGCTAGCCTGCGACGCACGCAAGCGAACGCCCGGCGCTCACTTCAGCGAGCGCAGGAAGTCGAGCACCGCTGCGTTGAATGCCGCCGGGTTCTGTCGCGGCGATCCGTGGCCGGCCTGCGGGATCACCACGCGCGTCGCGCGCGGGAGTTGTTCCTTGAGCGCGTCGGAGAGGAAGAGGTTCACCGGGTTCGTCGACTGGCCGTGGATCAGGAGGATCGGCATGCCTAACGCGCGCACCGCCTCTTTCGACAGGTTGGGATAGGGATCTCTGGCGGCCGTGATCGCCCGGAAGTATCCCACGTTGTCCATCACCGTGCGCCGGCGCTCCGGGGGGAGGCGATCCAGCGTTCCCTCGCCATCGAACGCATCGATGAAGACCCGCATCCCGCCCTCGTCATCGCCACGCGCAAAGAGCGGCGCCGCGCGCTCGTGCGTGCGGGCCATGAAGTCGCGATAGAGGGGGGCGCCGGTCGGCGACGACGCGGCCCAGGCGAGGAGCGGCGCTTCGGCCAGCACCATCGAGCGCACGAGCTCGGGGTGCTTGAGCGACAGGACGAGCGCGGCGAAGGCTCCGATCGAAGTCCCCACCAGGTGCACGCGTCCGAGCCCGAGCTGGTTGATGAAGCCCGCCAGGTCGTCGGCATCGAGGAGTGGCGAGTAGTCGGCACGCGGCGGGTTGTCGTTCGGGTAGTGATACCGGCGACTGTACGACAGGACGCGGTATTGCGGCGAGAACGCCGCCATCTGCGGTCCCCACATGCGGTAGTCGCCCTGCCCGCCGTGCAGCAGGATGAGCGGCTCGCCCTGGCCCTGTTCGATGTAGTGCAGCTCCGCGCCGTTGACGACGATGCGCGTGGGGGTGGGGGGTTGGGCGGGGGCCGCCGAGGGCACCGCCTGGAGGGCGGAGGCAAGTGCGATCGCTGATGTTACGGTGCGGAGATTCATGTGCTCGTCTGTGCCTCGGTTGAGAGGCGCTGCGACAGATCCACCCAAAGCACTCCTGCAGCACTCGATGAAGGACATCGAGCGAGAACACGTCGGGCACCACGACTTGTCGCCAGATCTCGGGCTCGACGTCCCGCAGCACGATGCGGAGCTCGAGGGCTTGCGGCAGTGACTTGGTGCGCGGTGTGCCGAGCCACCCTCGATCGCGCGGGATCCACTCAGGAGGGGCGCGCTCCTTTCGTGCGCTTCTCGAGGAAGACATCCCGCAGCTTCTTCTGCCCGGCGGCGTCTATCCCGAGCCCTTCCGCGAAGTAGTGCTCGATGGTCCCGTAGCGCTTCTGCACCTCGTCGAACGCGGCCTCGAGGTACTCCGGCTCCACGCCGAAGATGGAGTTTGCCAGCGACCGGTCGCCGCCCGCCTCAACGAACGCATCGATCTGCGGCCTACTCGCGCGGAGCATGTTGTCGTTGCTGCGCAGGTAGTCCGCCATGACGGTCTCCCGAGGCACGCCGAGCAACGTGAGGAACGCCGCCGCCCCCCAGCCGGCGCGGTCCTTCCCCGCCGTGCAGTGAAAGAGGGCGGGAAGCTGGTCCGCGTGGCTGATCGACACGAACAGCTCTCGGTACGATTGCCTCGCGCTCGGCAGCGAGACCACGTCGCGGTATAGTTGCGTGTACGTCGCCTTCAACGTGCCGTTGCGCAGCACATCGTTGGCCTTCCTTGGCTCGCGCAGGAGAGCCGACAGCTGCAAAATGGCAGTCATGTCGGCGTCGGCCAGCACGTTCACCTGATGATACACGACACCGAGCGGCAGTTGGTCCGGCCGGAGTCGGACTTCCTCGGACGTGCGCAGGTCGAAGTCGTTCTTGAGCCGCAACTGGGCGAGCTTGTCCCGGTCGTCGGGACTGATCGGATTGAGCTGATTGGAGCGATACAGCAGCCCGCGCCGCACCACGGCACCACTGGTGGTGGCATAACCGCCGACGTCCCGCAGGTTGGGGACAGAGGCAATGCCGAGTGCCTGTCCTGCGGCCAATCCCGCGGCGGGCGCCGCCGGTGCCGGCGTGATCGCGCGATGCGTGCAGCCGGCGAGGAACGCTGACGCGGCGATGGTGGTAGCGAGCGTACGGAAGGTCGATCGCATGGTGCGCGGAGCGGTGAGCACGGGAGGAAGGGAGTGCGCGTTGCGGACGGAGTTGGCGGGGGGGCGTGGTGACGTTGTCATGCGGCCTGGGGGCGTTGGGCCGCGATTGCATGAGAATGGCATTTGCGCGGGCGCGCCGTAAGGGCGTCGCCTCGGCTGATCGATTGTGACGGGGCGCAGGTCACCCGCACGCATCGCGCGCTCACTCGCGCGAAGAGTGGCCGTCGCGGGGTCGGACGTGGGAAGATCGGTGCGTGGTTTGTGGCTGACGGCTGGGTGAAGCACCTATGGCAGCAAAGTCACGATCGGAGGCGCAGCTGCCCAGTTCTCTCCGAACACGCCACTGAAGCGATAGGTGCCCGGCGCAAGGTCGTAGTAGTGCGCGCCGCCGGCGTGCACGCGGAAATCGAAGATGAAGCGCTTCACCTCAAACGGGGCAAAACGCACAACCTCAGGTACATCGGCTCGCAGGTCGTACCACTGGCTACCACCGTTGCCAACGAGCTTGAATCCCCAACTGCGTGGTGGCCCAGCGTCGCCGGACGGAGCGAGGTCGATGATCAGCGCCTGAGGCGTTTCGTTGCGGGCCTGAATGATCATCATGAAATGACCATTCATGATCGCGCGTTGTGGTTGTGGCGGCGTCACCTCGACGCTGACGCGGAGCGAGTCGGAGGGTACATGAACTGCTGTCGGGTCCGGCGGCGGCGGACGGCCGCCCGCTACGATGCAGTCGTCGATGCACACCACCTCTGCCGCGCAGCGCCCAATGAACATCTCGCGCGGATGATCACCGTTGCGCATCAAGGCGTGCAGCATTTCGTGGCGTACGAGGGAACCGTGCAGCTGTGCATTGCCGGCGAGGACTATGCGGTTGGCCCCGTCGTCCCATCGCCCCGAGACTGGGTGTCCATCTGCCAAGGGAATCTCGGCGGCGCCAGGCACCACATAGAAGCTGACGTCGCGCATGGAGCCCGTCAGGCGGGAGCACGACTGCGTGAGCGTCCACCACCACTGGTATACCGCAGGCGGGTCGAATCGCACAGCGCCACGGGGGAGCGGCGCCGTGAGGCTGTCGCAGCTGCCGATGGAGAGGAGGAGGAGCGCGAGTGCAGGATGACGTCGGCTCATGAAGGTTGGGGAGGTTACCTAACGCTTAGCGATCACCTGCAAGCCGCGTTGCACGCGGCGCGCGCGGAGTGAACTACTCTGGACGGTCACGCCGAGTCCATACGCTCTTGTCAGCGATGCGACCCACACTAGCGCGGCGAGTCGCGCAACATCCTGTCGAGCTTCGCGTGCTATGGGCTCGAGGTAGTCGCGCATCATGCTCGGCTCCGAGGCGTAACGTAGGCTGCAGCCGCACAATATCGATCGCGCGGAGCGGCGACGTCACGCGGCGGACTGCGCCCGGCGACGCTAATCTGCAAACTCTCCTGTCGCGCGTTCACGGCTCCAGCGGTGTCTGAACGAGCTGTGGAACAGCGCACCCGTGAAGGCGCGCGGGACGAAACCGCCATCGGGCGAGCACCGCGCGGCCCGTCGACACCAAGTCGCGATCGTTGGCGACAAGGACCTTGAAGCTCTGTGGATCGGGCACCCCGCTCGAGTCGACGACGAACTGCACGAGTGCGAGTTCGGCGGCGGCGGTCGCGGCCCGTCGTCGCGAAGGACGTGGCGACACGGTGGAGTCGGCGATGAAGGTCGCGGGCTGGGCAACCTCAAACTCGAAGTAGGGTTTCGACGGCGCCGAACACCGCTGAGCAAACGCATGCGCGCCCGGCACTCCGGTCGCGAGGCCGAGCACAAGTGATGCGAACCGGACCCGCTTCACAGTCTTCATCGTCCTCCTCATCCCTCCACCTCCAGAGTGCAGTAACTAAACAGTCTTACCCCACCCAGCTCTTACCCGCAACACCGGCCGAGACGCAGCTTTCTCCTTCCCACGATAACGCCCCTCCCCGCCCCCATCCACTCTGTTGCAACTCCAGCACACCCTCGTTTCTCTACCACCACCCCACGACCAACCCGTTCGAGGACCAAGGGGGAGAGCTTGCGGCCCCTCGCCCGTCAGCGGACCATCTCCCGGCTCACGCCCCTCGGAGATGGTGGTGGTCCCCGGCACCGCAGGCCGAACGAGATTGCGGGTGCGCGCATCGACGGCGGCGTTGAGCACGTCGCTCTCCGCCAGGAGGCGCGCCGGATGGCCCTTCGTCATTCCTTCCGCCGCGAACTTTGTACGAACCGCTTCGCTTCGCAGAGGCCATCTACGTGCTGAAGTCAGTCAAGAAGTAGTCGCAGCAGGCGGCGCGGCTGGATCTGGAGCTGGGTGCGAAGCGGTATCGGGATCGTATCAGGAAGCGGGAGAACCGCTGAAGAGACCGTTCATGGCGACGAAGGTCCATCGCAGTACCGGCAACGTGCTGCTCGACAAGATGGGCGCCGAGGTCCGCGAGAGCACCCACGCCGGGTTCGTCGCCTAACGGAGGTGGCGGCGCGCCATCGGGCGCCGCGCGAGGCCTGCCGCTCCGTGGGGAGCGCGCCATTCGTCGATCCGTCACCACTCCGAGGAGAACGTCGCGTATCGCGCGGTCGCCTGCCCCGGATACGGCGCATCCTACGTTCTCAACGTTCGATCTGAGCTGCCCGCGGAGGCAGCTGCAGTAGACCCGAGCTGCAATGATGCACCATGTGCCGCGGCCCGGGCTTACAGCGCCTGCCGTTGCGGGTCAGCTTGAGCGAGGGATAGGCTGCACGCGTCCGCGATGCGCTGCGAACTACTTGACCCCTGTACGCAGCGTCCTTGTGAAAAAGGCGGCTACCGCTCGATTCATGGAAGCGTGCCAACTCTCGCGACTGACTCCGCTGGGATCCTCGCAGATCCTGCGAGCCTCTTTCCGAAGCTCCTCAGGACATGGCGCAAGAAAGACGAAGTGACCCGCCCCCTTAGCCATGTGGTACTCCGGAGGCGTAGGCAGCCATCGCTGAATCAACTGCGTATGCGCCAACGCTACACCGTCACCACCGAGCTCTGAAGCCCAGAGTTGCACAGGCGCCTTTACCCCCTTGAGACTCGACGCAGAGAACAGGTTCAAGGGGTCAACTGCAACGACTGCCTTGACGCGCGAATCGGCACGCGCCGTCAACCTCACAGCCTCGTTGCCGAGCTTGCGGCAGAATGGGATGAGAAACGATCGCCAAGAGCCGCAGAAGCGCTCGGCGCTGGCTGATCGGCTTGGCTCTGCACCAACGAGAGCCAAGGCGGTGTACCCGCCACGCGAGAAGCCGAATACACCGATCGACTGCGCGTCTACGAGTTGACGATCCTTCCATTGCTCCAGCATGTGGGTAATCACGCGGGAAACATCGGCAGGGCGCGACTCGAATATTCCGACTTCGCTGGCTAAGGCGTCGTCACCGAAGGTGTCGCCAGGATGGTTGAAGCTTGCAACCAGGAAACCTGCGTCTGCCAAGGCGGTGGCAGTGTCGTGGTGCCCCAGGCGTGTGCCTCCCTGGCCGTGCGAGATAATGACTAAAGGAAGGGAGCGCCCCGCCACTGGACAGTCTTTGGTAGCGCGAACGAGATAAGGGCCCATCTGCAGCTCGGATGGGGCCGCCGCGCACGGGCTCCACACCAACACTTCAATAGACCGACCGCGTCCAGAAGCGGGTACGACGGTGGTTGACACCCCGGCGGCGCTTGCCAACTGCGCAATGGCGCTGATCGCAAGAATCGCTGCAAGTCCGCTGCATGCATACGCAGCGGGCCATCGGCGGTGCGGGGATCTCAGCTTCATGGCTTTAGTGCCTCACAGTTGCACTGCAACGATCGTCAGATGGCACGCGAGTGAAACCACGATCCGAGGTACTCTCTCCGAGACGCGGGATTCTGCACGGCAATAGCCGGCGGCCCAAGCTCATACGTGGTACCGCTGGTACACCAGCTGACATGATCCGCGGCGTCGAGCAGCGTCGGCACCTCATGACCGGTAATCATCACCGCTACCCCGCTGACCGCGAGACCGGTGAACGTTCTCGTCAAATCTTCCGCGTCCTTCGGGGCGATGCCTCGGTAGGGCTCATCGGCAAGCAGGCAAATCGGCCGCCGCACGAGCACCGCCGCAAGCTCGGCTCGCCGCAATTCGCCGCCAGACAACTCGAACGGACGCTTGTCCAGATGTGCCACGATGCCCATCCGCGTCGCCGCCTCCAACACGTCGCCTCCACCAAACTGGAGGCGGATCATCTCGAGCTGTCTCCGGACGGTAAACGCAGTCGAGAGGAAGTCATGGTCAGGAAGGTAGAACAGGCCGGCGGTGGCCAACTGCGCGAGACGGACCGACAGGTACACGCGCCCAGCAAAGTGAATCGCCCCGCTGTCTGGCGATACCCGGCCCGCGGCAATCTTGAGCAGCGTCGACTTGCCGATTCCGTTGCGGCCAAACAGAACACGCAATTCCCCGGGTACGACGCGGAGTGTCGCGGACGTGAGTACGCGGCGATCTCCGAACGATTTGACAACGGTTTCCGCCGCGAGGATGGGTTTCATCGAAAAGCCGCTCCCCCAAGATGCAACGCGATCTCGCCAAAGACGGCCGGCCAGGCGAAGCATGCACCGACGACGAGCGGACGAATGCCCAAGTTGGCAAGAAGTGCGCTTTCTCGACGTCGCCAAGTCTCGAGGAAGCTCAACACGACGCTGAGTAGGCTGATTCCGACGACTGCGGCGCCGGAGAGCTGGAGCGGATCGGTTCCAGCGAGGAGGAAGACGCCAGACAGCGTCACCCGGGTGACCAGCCATAGCTGCGCGCCACGGGAGAGATATGCTTGAGCGATCAGGCGGTTGGGTAGCATACGTCGGGAGCTTACCCGGCAACGAGCGCGTGGTGCCATCTAACGATGGTTGTCGGATAGGTCCGCGCTCCGTTGCCGACGTGACGTTCCCCATCCCGCAACGATTGCCGGCACGACGATCGTCGATCCTGGGGCGAATGTGAGCGTCGAATTCTCGACAACGCACGGGGTGCATGCGACGGTCGACCTATCCTACATCCTCAACGCTGTAGCTCAGCCCACCGCAGGAACCCGAGCATGGTGCCGTCGCGAGGGTCACGCCGCGCCGTCGGGGGAACGTGCCGTGGTGAAGGTTCGGGCGCCTCAGCGGCTGCGACGCCGGACGTTGGGGGGCGCCGCCGTGGCGGGCCCGAGGACGACGGAATCATCTGCGTTCTCGCGACGAGGGACGCGGCGTAACGGTGCGCGCCGGAAGCGGCTCGCTCTCTGGAGTCGCACGTGTCTCGGAGACGCGATAGCCAACTGGCTCATGCGCGCGCAGCCGCTTCCTCTCGTCCTCGGATCCGGCGGAAGCGGCGGGTGGGGACCCTGAATCATGCGCACTATTCGTGCGCACGGTGACGTCTTCGACCGGTAGCGTCGTGGCATGGCGGCCCATCCAGGCGGCAGCCGCAAAACACCCTAACGCGACCGCGATCGCTCCGAGGCCATCGACGTGCGTCAGATCGAGTGCGGGGAGAATTGGAATCGTGATACGCTCGCCGAAGAGGAGCTTCCCCGCGCCGGCAACGGCCCACACGGCGCCGAGCGCAAAGCTGATCTGGCTTCCGAGACTCTCGGCCCGTTCGAACATAGTCGCTCCGGCGAAATCACCCGTTTGTACGTGCCCATCATCGAAACAGTGTCAGCCCAACGCTCAGCATCAGCGGCGGCGCGTAGTGCCATCTGCTGCATGCGGTTGTTAGACGACGCACCGCACAACATACTAAGGCTTCTGCGCGGTGACGAGCTGCGCCGACACATGGAACGCAGCTCGTCCATCGGCGGTCGCGTAGGAACTGAGCGCCTGCTCGGCGTCCTGGAGGATGCGGCCAATCAGGTCCTCGGTCAGGATGACCCCCATCACCGGCAACCAGCCCCTGAGGTCGGCTTCGACCATGGCCCGGATGCTGGGGAAGTGCGCTGTCCCGTGATGGGTGGTGATGCCGGCTGTAGTCACGCCGGCTTCCAGGAACAACGCGGCCAGATCTTTCCGATTGCCGAGCACAAACGGCGCACGCAAGGCATCGGCCGCTTGCCGACCCGCCATCCGCTCCAGAAGCGCTACCTCGGACGCGTAGGCGGGTATGTTGTCGAGAGAGTCCCAGACCGCAACGGCTAACCGTCCTCCGGGAGTCAGGACGCGAAGCATCTCGCAAAGGGCCTTACGCCCGTCGGTGAAGAACATGAGCGCGAATTGGCTCACGACAGCCTCGAAGGATTGATCAGGGAACGGGAGTGACTCGGCGACTCCCTCTCGCCACTCGACGACTGGCGCGAGCTGTTTCGCTACCGCAAGCATTCCGGGACTCGGGTCAATTCCCACGACACGCCCCACTGATCCGATTCGCGATTCGATTTCACGCGCAAGGATCCCTGTGCCGCACCCAACATCCAATACTCGTTGAGCAGGCTCGATTTGCGCGGCGTCTGCGACTCTTGGAGCCCATTGCCCGAACAGCGCGGGCACGAACAGCGCTTCGTACGCGTGCGCCGCATCGATCTGAGCTTGTAGCGTCGGTTCGCTCATGTTGCGCTCCTCCTCTCGGCGCCGACTAACGCAAATGTTGGACTGCGCCGGATGAAATAGAGCGAGGGGAGCGAGAGCACGATAGCCCGACCGTGTGCCCCAACTACCGTTCGGCGGACCTACGGAGGAAGCGATACCACACGTGCAGCGCTCCAGTGGGTGCCAAATCTGACACGGACCTCGTAAACCCCTGCGGACAACTGGAGGCGCGGGCGAGGAACGTCGAGCGCCAGATCGAAGACCATTCGCTTCTGTTCGTTGGCCGCGAACTCCGCTAAGCGTGGATCGGCAGTTGGAACAGATCCGCCCAACCGCTCATCCCCGCGTAGGAGCTGTAGAGCAAAGCCGTCACCGGCCGTTGTCCGGATGGCCGTCGGCTGCGGATTGCGCACCGTCGCAATGACTCGAAAGTGGCCGCCATCGATTGCCCGACTCGGTAATGGCGGATCAAGCACGAGCTCAACAGCTAACGACTCGGGTGGAAGAACGGAAAGGTTCTGCCGCAGCGTCCGCTCGTTTGGTGCTTCGACGCACTCAATCGAGCAATCCACGACTCCCCCGCAGGAATCAAGGAACTCTCGCGCTGGATGCCCGGACCGTCCGCGAAGCGCATGGAGCATCTCATGGCGCACGACGCGGCCCGCGTACACGAAGTCCTTCCCGACAACGATGCGCCTCGCGACATAGTCATAGTACGCCAACGCCTGAGACCCGGCACGGGCTTGTACCGCCGCCAGCGGCGCCCGGTACAACTCGATGCGATCAAAGCTCCCCGATATCCCGCTACACGCCTCCGTCATATCCCACCAGGTCACGTACACGGGCGGGACGTCAAAGCGCTCTGCGCTTGCTGGAAAGTCAACGCGCACCTTGCACGCACTTGCCACCAAGCAGACCACTGCGAGCATGCGTTCCACCCGTCCCATGCGAACCCCCAAACTGTTCGTCGCTTCGGTCGTCTGGTTCCGCCTAACAACGCTACGGTTCAGCGGCGGGCCGCGCAGCGGACCGTCCGCTGCAACCGGTTGTGATGGCGCGTTTCATCGCGTACCTGATTCACTGACGACGCCTGCGGATACCGTTCACCCAGTTTTCGAGGGTCTCGATGTCGGCCTTGAGAGCACCAGGGTCAGGGATGTCCGCTCGCGCCGCAGCTGCCTGGTCATGGCCGGGAAGCCACCTGGAGCATTTCGTCATGGCCGCCTCTACGGTCCGGCAGTCTTCCGCTGTGATGTCCGCCATCTTGCCGATCTGCTGGGTCTGCACGCCAGGTCTATACCGCTCGACCACCCCACCAAGAAGGACTTCCTCGAGTCCGCGTTCCCATGCCTCACGCTCGTAGAATCTTCAATGCACGTCTCGGCTCCGCTTCTCGACGACAATGCTCACTCTTCACGCTCCGAGACGGATTCCTCTACGTACGCGTCTCCCATCATCATCCGATAATGTGCCCAGTGGTCCGATTTCCTGAAGATCTCCATGAAGACCTGTAAGTACACATCAACTGTCGCCTCAGCACTCGACACGAAGAGATCGTCCAGGGCATGATGAGAACCCGCGTTCACCCAAGAGAACAATGACTTGCAGATCAACTTCTCCTTCCCTTCGAACTTTGTGCAGATCTGGTCCGGATCAACCCCGCCCAGAATCTTGAAATAGTTCTCAAGAATTCGCCTGAGGGTATTCTGAATGGTCAGCGACGAGCGATTCGGATTCCTCACTTCAGACCACAGCAATTCGTAGGAAGTCTTGATCGGATTGGTTGAATGACCGTCCAACATCGATACGGCTCCGGATTTTCTGGCTACCCAGAAGGTTTCCTCATTCATCGCCTGATCTTTGCTTCGCCTCGGGTTGAACGTGATTTCCCGGTGGAAATACACATTGTGGGTAAGAACGAAAACCTGCCTGACGTGCCCGGAGGCGCCACGGACTTCTTCGAACAGTCCTTTGATGAGGCTTCCCACAATGAACAGAATGTCGCTGTCGAGGCTCGACACGGGATCGTCGAACACGACCACTCGATCGGCAGTCATGCCGCTTTCCTGGTGGCTCCCCTTCAACAGGTGGTAGAAATACAGGAAGGTGACGAAGTTCTTCTCGCCTTCGCTTAACGTGGTCTTGGCATCGGTACCATCCTGACGAACCAGCTTGTAGGAGGTGCCGTTCGCTGCCTTGGCCAGCGCAAAGGCATGGAAGCCAAACGAGGACAACAGAGCGTTGATTGCGTTGATCGTCGGCTGAACGCTTGTTGTCTGTTTCTCCAGGTTCTGTATCTCAGTGGTTTTCTGGCTCCTCTCTTGAGTTGCCGTCGCGATCTGGTCATTGAGGTTGGATATGGCTTTGCTCAGCCCATCTTTCGCCGTCTTGAACGCTGCGAGGTCGGTTTTCAGTTCTTCAAGCACGAACCTCCATACCTGTGCTGTCAGCGATTTGCGCTCCGCCCCCAAGTTGGCAACCATTCTGTTATGGTCCGCAATACTGCTGTTTGCAGAGTCGATCAACGCTGTGACCGCCAATGCGACGCTGCCGAGCGGTTCCAACTCAACTACCTGACTTGCCTCCTTTTTCTTTCCCGCGAGGCGCTGATTATTGAGCGTGATCTTTGCATCAAGCAGCTCCTTTTCGGACTTCAGCTTCTCGACGTCGAGGAACCTGGATGGCGATCCGATAATTGCCGCAAGCTGTTGCTGAACACGTTCGGACTCGGTTGTATAGTTGATTACGAGACCGTCAATCGCCTTGCTGTCCGCCGTGAACGTCTCGTCGAAGTACTCGTTCAGACTCCGAGCAAACGATTCGTCCGTGCTTTGCTGACAGAACGGGCACGTCCGATCATTGACTTCGTAGAACGAACGCCCTTGTTGGACCCAGTCGCTGTTTCCCAGTCTTGTGATCATTGCGGCGATATCGACATCATCCTTGCCAATCACCCGCTTCTTCAGAATGGGATTCCCTTCATGGGCCAGGAGGTTGCTCGTGTCGATAGAGGCAATCGTAGGTTCGGTGGTGGGAGTTTGACCGAAGATGGTTTCGGCCTTCTTCTCCAGGTCCGCCAGCGGCTGGAGGGCGGCCTGATTGGAGCCTGATTCCTGGAGAACTTTAGTCTTGAAGTTCTCCGCTTTGTTCCGATACCCCTCGAAGGCACCCTGGAGTTTCGCATCGTGCTTCTGTTTCTGCGCCCAGCATTTGGCCTTGAAGCCATTTTCCAGGGTGGCAAGCTCACCCGTCTTGCCACCGGCGCCGTCATCCCCACGAAGGGTACGGGTCAGGTTTTCTATCGTTGCCGTGAGTTGATCACGCTCGGTTTTTGCCGCCGTGATCCTGGCAAGCGTTTCAGCTTGATCCTGGCCAAGCGTAAAGACGCCCTTCAGTTCGGTGGACTGATTGAAGTTCCGCTCCACGAAGTCGCTGTTGTACACCAACGCTTGCAGCTTCGTGCCGCCCTTCCACGTCGTTTGACAGGTCGGATAAGCGGTTTCATCGGCAATGATACGACTGATCGTCGTCTTTCCGGAACCATTTGAGCCGTATACGTAATTGAACTGCGATAGGCCGGCCATCTCTACTGGTGTGTCGCCATAGGTAGCGACTTGGGCGATGCGGATGGACTCGATCATTGCACGCTTCTCTCCGGCTCCTCGCCCCAGATGCGGGCGAGGGTGGCCTGGATCTTCTCCTCCATGCGGGCGACGAGGTCGCGGTTGGCGGCGACTAGCACCTGCTCGGCCTCGATCTCCGCGACGATGGTTTGCTGCGTGGTAAGCGGTGGGAGGGGGATTTCAACGGTCTTTAGAATCTCAATGTTGATGTTCTTCTGTGCCGATTGCGGGGCAACATCGTTGAGGTGCTGCTTCTTGGTACGCATAACGACTTCCAAGTAGCGGACGTCTGTCCCCGGTTTCGGAATCAAGGCGACCACGCTGTCGGGAAAACAGGACGGAAAATCGAGAACGGCGGTGTCCCCGATGTTCGCAGCAATCGTGATGACAACGACGGGCGGCTGGAAGAGCTTGCTCACGGAGAGACCTTCTTGGTTCAAGGTCTGCGTGAATGTGATCTTTCCACCGTTCGCGGCGCGAACCACATCGCCCGTCTGGATGAATGGATACTCGCCGCCGTAGAAGCGGGGCTCGTTTCTTGGTCGGTGCGAGAACTTACCTCGTTGGATGTCGCACGCCGCTTCTAGCGGCACCATCGGCCAGTCGGAGTGGATGGGGATGTGGGGGCGGTAGTTGTCGAGGACGGCGCGGGCGCCGTCGATGACCTTCTGGTAGCCCTCGATCTCCGCCACAATCTCCTTCTGCACATCCAGCGGCGGAATGGGAATGTGGAGGTCCGAAAGAAAGCTTCTCGTGACTCCGCGTACTCCGATGCCCTGGGCGCTTTTTTCAACGACCTGAGCAATGTGGTTGGCCGCGACAAACAAGAACGCAGGCGCAAGGCGCTGATCGTCTTGAGAAACAAGGGCCGTGAGGTCTTGGTTGATAGCATAGTAATCGTCAGCGAATGCATACTTCCCGACGGACACGCGAGTGATGATGATCGTTGAGCCCTTGGGTGCGACTCGCGTCGAAGTCTCTTGAATTGCCGCGTTCGAAATCAGTTCGAAAGCAGTGATATTCCCACGGTCGTCAATGTGCTTTGACGAAATCCATTTCACAGAGCCGTTTGTCCAATAGCGTTCGTTTTGTTTGGATGGAGTCGCTCCACCGATTAGGTCACACAGCTCACCAAGCGGTGCGGTCGGGAACGATAAGAGTCGTGTCCCATTCTCCCGATACCGCTCCCCGCACAGGTTATAGTCGTCGTTCGCTGCAATCTTCTCCTTCGGCACTACGAGCCCGAGCGTCGGCGTGAAATCCTCCACCGATTCCCGCGCGCGCAGGCGGCGCAGGTACTCGGCAATCTCGGCGCGGATCTGGGGCAGGTCGTTCCTGTCGATGGGGCGACGCTGGGCGCCGAGGTTGAAGCCGTCGTTCTCGATCTTGAAGAAGCCGATGCGGTCTGTCTGTTTCGCCAGCGCCTTGTCGAGAATCAGGATCGAGGTCTTGACGCCGGAGTACGGGTTGAACACGCCCGCCGGCAGCGAGACGACGGCGACGAGGTAATCCTCCACCAGCATCTTGCGCAGTTGCGTGTACGCGGTCTGGCTCTGGAAGATGATGCCCTCCGGCACGATGATGCCGGCGCGGCCGCCGGGCGTGAGGTGCTCGGCCATGTAGTCCACGAACAGCACCTCGCTGCGCTTGCTCTGCACACTGAAGCGGTTGTGCGGCTTGATGCCGCCCTTCGGCGACATGAACGGGGGGTTGGCGAGGATGACGTCGGCGTACTCGTTCCAGCGGTCCTGGCTGGTGAGCGTGTCGTACTCGTAGATGTGCGGGTCGGTGAAGCCGTGCAGGTACAGGTTCACCAGCGACAGGCGCACCATGTCGGGCGAGATGTCGTAGCCCTTGAAGTTGGCCGCCAGCCGCCCGCGCTCGTCGGGCGTGAGCGTGCTGTTGCCGTCCTGATCGGTGTTGTCCTTGAGGATGTGCTTGAAGGACGAGATCAGGAACCCGGCGGTGCCGCAGGCGGGGTCGAGCACGGCCTCGGACTTCTTCGGGTCCACTACCGCGACGATGAAGTCAATGATGTGGCGCGGGGTGCGGAACTGGCCGGCGTCGCCCTGGCTGCCCAGCACCGAGAGCAGGTACTCGAAAGCGTCGCCCAGGCGCTCGGAGTGGTCGTACTCGAACTCGTCGATGATCTTGAGGAAGGCCCGCAGCGTCTCCGGGTCGCGGTAGGGCAGATAGGCGTTCTTGAAGATGTCGCGGAAGAGCGGCGGGATGCCGGGGTTCTCCGGCATCTTGGCGATGGCCTCGGCGTAGAGGTTCAGGGTCTCGTGGCCGCCGAGCCCCGAGCGCATCAGCTTCGCCCAGCCGTAGCGGGCGTAGCCGTTGGCGAAGAACTTGCGGCTGCCGCCCAGCTCCTCGGCCTCCAGGTCCATGTCGTCCATGAACTTGTAGATCAGCGCGATGGTGATCTGCTCGACCTGACTCTTGGGGTCGGGCACCTTGCCCACGAGGATGTCGCGGGCGGTGTCGATGCGGCGTTTGGTGTTGGTGTCGAGCATCTATTTCAGCTTCTTTCGTGTCTTCGTTGAGCGTCCGCGTTCCGTGATTCCGCGGCGCTCCAGCATCGCCCGCGTCTTCTGCAGGTCAGCCGCGATCAGCTTTTCGTCGGGCAGGAACGTACGGTACTCGGTAGCGAGGACCTTGTTCGGCAGGTTACCGAGCGCGTACCGGGCCAGGGCTTCGTCCTTCTGGGCGCAAAGGATCAGACCCACCGGCGGATTCTCTCCGTCGTGCATCCAGTGTTCTGTCGCGTAGGATCGCTGGGTTGCGGGCGCGCGCCCTTCGCGAGCATCGCCGACTTGTTCCGAGAGAGGGCCGTGCGTTCGTAGAACTGGGACTGGATCTGGCGGTCGAGCTGACGCACGGACCAGCCGGCGCGCAAGGCTTCGGTCTCATAGAAGGTCCTGGCGTGCTCGTTGTCGAGTGCCAGAAGGCGAACGTACGCTGACCAAGGCAGTGGAAAGCTAGCGGCGATCGGGACCAGGTCGGATTCTGCAGACACCGTCTGCAGAGTCGGCCAGGCCAAGTAGAACGCCTTCATCTGCCAGACGTTGCGAACGGAGAAGCCACGGCCGGAGCGAGGGGATCGACGGCCTTCGCCTGCCTCACGGTGGCCTTGCGTTTCGCGCCCATGGACCCTCTCACGTGGCGAACTGGTTGAGGGATACGTAGTCCTTGACGTACTCCGGCACGAGCGTGCGGAACGGCTCGGGCACGGCGCGGAAGTCGCGGGTCGAGAACACGGGGTTAGTGGCCAGATCGGTGAACTGGCGCTGGTCGATGATGTCGCGCACGCGCCCGCTGGTGACGTAAGCCTTGAAGTAATGCTTGATCGCCGGTATCGCCGACGGCGGCTCGGGCACGTGGTCGGCGACGAACTTGGCGAACTCCTCTTCGAGCAGCTCGTCCTTGCTCTTGAAACGCGGGATCAGGCCGAAGACCTTCTCCAGGATCTCGCGCAGCGCGATGCGTCGGTCCACGGCGGCGGCCTTGCGCAGCTTGTCGAGGCTGTAGAATTCCTCGGGCTTGTCGAAGACCTCGCGGTTGACGTAGTCGATGACGCGATCCCACTGGCCGGCCTCGACGGCGGCGGCAATGATCGGATCTTCACGAACGGTGTCTTCGAAGCGCTCGAAGAACATGCGGTCGATCTTCATGCCTTCGTAGCCGATCGTCTCTTCCCGCACGGACGCGAGGATGTCGGCGCCGAGGTGTTCGTACGTGCCCTCGTACACGACAGGCCCGGTGCCACCATCCTCTTCGCGCGGCTTGTCCGTCGGGCGCGGCAGCTTCAGCACCTCGTCGTAGTTGAACTCGTCCTCGAAGTACTCGCAGTTGGCGAAGAAGTCGAAGAGCTTGAAGGCGGTCTTCTGCGGCTGAGCGATGCTCTCGCGCAGCGAATCGTCGAACAGTTGCTCCAGGAAGTTGTGCTTGCGCGTTCCGCGACCGTTGATCTGGATGAAATCCGTGGGCGAGAAGATAGGGCGGAACAGGCCGAGGTTGAGGAGGTCGGTGCAGTCGTAGCCGGTGGTCATCATGCCGACCGTCACGCAAACGCGCGCCTTACTGGTCTTGTAGGCCGGGATGAAGTTGCCGGAGCCGAGCAGGTTGTTGTTGGCGAAGTTGATGGTGAACTGTTGGGCATCGGGCACCAGTGACGTGACTTGCACGGCGAAGTCGGACTGATACTTGCCCGGAAACATGCGGTCCGCGATCAGGTTGAACATCTGCGCCAGCTTGGCCGCGTGGTTCTGGCTGACCGCAAAGACGATGGACTTGCCGATCTCGCTGCTGACGGGATCACGCAGGGCGTTTTCGAGATAGGTCTTGCAGAAGACGGCATTGGTGGCGTCGGAGAAGAAGCGCTTCTCGAACTCGCGCTGCTTGAAGGCCTCCTGCTGGTCTTCGCCGGTGTCATCGGTGAAGGAGACGATGAAGCCCTCGTCGGAGAGCAGCTCGGTGGTGACTTCCGTTCGCGCGTCCACCACCGTCGGGTTAATCAGGTAGCCGTCCTTCACGCCGTCGAGCAGGGAATAGCGGAAAGTCGGCTGCCCGCTCTCGCAGCCGAAGGTGCGGTAGGTGTCGAGAAGCAGGCGGCGCTCGGCCTCACGCGGATCTCGGGTGCCAGGGTTGTTCGCGTCGAAGCGACGGAGATAATCGCGAGGCGTTGCGGTCAGGCCGAGCTTGTAGCCGATGAAGTAGTCGAACGCCGCGCGCGCATTGCCGCCTATGGAGCGGTGAGCCTCGTCCGAGATCACGAGGTCGAAGTCGGTCGGCGAGAAGAGGCGCTGGTACTTGTTGTTGAAGAGCAGTGACTGCACCGTCGTGACCACGATCTCGGCGCGACGCCAGTCGTCGCGGTTCTCCTTGTAGATCACGGTCTGGAAGTCGGCCGACAACAGCGCCGCGAACGCCTTCTTGGCCTGGTCTTCCAGTTCGAGACGGTCCACAAGGAAGAGCACGCGCCGGGCGTTGCCGGTGCGCAGGAAGAGCTTCACCACGGCGGCGGCGGTGAGCGTCTTGCCGGTGCCCGTCGCCATCTCGAACAGGAAGCGGTCCTTCCCGTCGCGAATGGCTGCCTGGAGTCGATGGATGGCGTTGAGCTGATAGGGGCGGAGGAATCGCAGCTTGTTGGCCTGGACGTACGCGGACCGCTCCGCCTCGTTCTTCCATCCGGCCTCGGACTGGTACGTCGGGCGCTGGCTCAGCGCGATGTAGTCGTCGGCGACGTGCTCGGCGATCAGGCTTTCCGGATTCGGCGTTACCTGCTTGTAGCCGGTTACCGAGTCAGGCGTCGGGAACGAGGTGATGACGTAAGGATTGCCGCGCTCCAGGTCCCAGAAGTAGTGCAGGTTGCCGTTGGAGAGGATGACGAAGCGACAGTTCTGCGAACGGGCGTACTTGCGGGCCTGTTCCTTGCCGACGAGCGGGTCTTTGTCTTCGGCCTTGGCCTCCAGAACGATCAGCGGGAAGCCGCGGGCATCGAGCAGGAGAAAGTCGACGAATCCCCGCTCAGCCTTCTCGAAGTTCTCGCCGAGCGAGTCGAGGTCGGCGGCCTTGATGGCCACGGTGGGCTCAAGCCGGATATTGGCCGGGCCGCTGCCGTCCGGGAAGAAGCGCCAGCCCGCTGCTTCGAGCAGCTTGTTGATCCTGATGCGGGCGGTGGCTTCCTTCTCGGACACTCAGTCTCCTCGTTCAGCGATCATGGTAGTCAAGCGGCATAACGCCCGAGTTCACCTGCAAGGGAATCAGACAAAAGCGCGTGGCGAAGCCACGCGCAATCCTCAGTTCCCGTGTCAGGCGCAACGATCGTTATGCGGCTGGTCGCGATGATGATCTTCGATTACCCGCAAGTGGAAGCTGGTGCGGCGAGCAATCTGATGCTTGGGTCTACTTGCCTACCTTTGCAGTCGATACTCGGCCGATCGTTTCGGTGAGCGCAAGTTCAAACTCACGCGTAACGTCGCTCTCTCCTGACCGCGCGTGAGCGAATTCGTGCAGGAGGGTACCCGCGAATGAGCTCAGACTCCGGAGTTGCTCACGGCTGATGATGACGCGCCCCGTGTCCGGTTCCCAGACGCCAGCGGGATTCATCCCTTCCGTCACTGAAGGACGCATGGTTGCTGAAACAAGAACAGCCTTCACTTCGCGCGGAACGCCTCCGTCAAGCAATGCGATCTCGCCCCACTTTGAGAAAATGGCGCGCTCGCTCGCGGTGAGGTCGCGCTCCTCGATGAACTTGAACTCAAACGACTCGGACCACTCGCTCGCGAACTGTTCCAAAGACTGGAGCGGATTGCCTTCTACATCTGCGGTAGCGGCTAACTTGCCTGCGACTGTTGCTGGAATCGTAATGACGTCGCGACCCTCACCGATTGCGAGATCAATCATATCTTTGTCGCGTAGGGCTTGCTCAGATGTGATAAAGACTACCGGGCGAGCCGCATTGAGAATCTGGCAAGCCCGGAGGCCGACGTCGGCCCATGACTGAACCTCGTCATGCGCTGTCCCCTCTGAAAGGCGCGCTAGGTCGTCTACTAATACCTCCGCCACTGTTGGGGACTCCGCAACGAGCAGCATGGACTTGACCCGATCGCTGTAAGCGGTGCGCCCAACATTCGTGCGTTCCCGGTTGAGTGCCTTCAGCATCGGTTTCGTCAATACCGTGATGTTATAACTGAAAGCAAAATTCTCCTCTTCGGCAACAACCAAGCCTTTCACATATATCCGGGCCGGCTTTCCGGGTCGCCTGCTGAGGACTTGGCCAATTCTAGTTGTCTCAAGAAGCGTCTCGCCGGAGAAAGCGAGAAAGAATGCCTGAGCCTCTGTGATATCTGAGTCAGCGATGTTCTGTAGGATTACTTCGGTGCCGGACACGCCGCTGTCCAGCGCCGGTTGGACAGCGGCGTGAATTGTTTCAATGTCGGCGAAGCCTGCTTTGGGGCGATGTGCAAGCGAGATGCATCCGTGGCGTGATCGAAGCTCCACACCAACGCCGCGTCGATCCAGCACTGCTAGCGCATCCTTGAGTCCGACGCCAAATCGACCAATGACTTCTCGTTCCCGCTCAGCCTTCTCAACGCTCTCGTTCTGCGTTAGATGGCTGTGGTGAAGACCGCGACCGTGATCTCGAATACGCCAACGGCCATTGGCAATCCGGTCGATTTCTACAGGCAAAGTATTGGTCAGGGTACGCTCGTCGATCGCATTCGCAATCAATTCGCGAATGGCGTGCCGAACTTCCCAGCCCTCCAGCACTTTCTCAATGTTGAGGTCAAAGTAGCGGACAGTATCAGCCATAAAGAGGGGGTGCCTAAAGTGAGCTCGTGTTGCCGTATAACGCTCAAGTTCAGCTGCATGCGAGCCAGATAGGTGCGCATGCGGAGCATGCGCAATCGTCAAATCGCTTGCCGGCTGCAACGATCGTTACATGGCTTGCGCATCGTGACTGACGTACTTCGTAACGGACAGTCAGGTAGAGTACGGAGGCAATCGTCAGCTGAAAGGAAACAGGCTCCAAATTTCGGCCGCGACGACGTACAAGAAAACTCCAAATCCTGCCAGGAACGGTATGAGCGCTGCCCTCAGCCAGCGCCGTTTCGCCTCGCGTAGCGATCGGATGGCGCGCTCCTTGGCGGCCTCGGAGAATGCGACATACTCGCGAGGGTAGATGCCGAGAACCGTACAAACGATCGCCGCAAACCAGAGAAGCACCGGTGCGAAGAGCAAGGTCTGAGCGAGCGGCCGCGTCGCTACCGCAGGCAGCTTTACGTACTCTCGAAGGCTCGCAGAATACATCGCGATGACGATGCCGCATGTTGTCGCGATGTACTTGAGAGAATCAATGAGAACATCGATCGTCTTCTTCTCGAGGTCTTCGAAGTCGGCGACGCGCGGTGGTGACTTGCTCGGTGGCTTGCCTTCAAGAACCACACTACCAGCCGAAGCGCTTTCGAGCTTGGTCGATTGCGGCGCCATAGTCGCCGCGGCGTGCGTCTTCGATCGCTTTCGTGATCGCCGGGTCATCGGATGTTACACGCTCCAAGAGTTGCGAGATCATCTCCGTGGTCAGAGCGATCGCATTTGCGGCGCCGCACCTATCACAGTAAAACGTTACCTCTCGAGACGCGTTGGGGTCGGGCAGCATCCGCTCTACCCGTACGCGACCCTCGGCCGTGAGATGCAGACCACTAAACGTGTTGCATTTGAAGCAGCGGAAGCTCAGGTCGGGCATTGGGTGGCCTCCATAAGACACGTCCGGGAAATGGGTTTGAGCGAGCGGCCAACATGGATCGATCGCCCGGGCGTCGCTACATGGTGGCCTAGATGTTCAGAGGGCTATAAGCGAAGCAACAGCGTGGAGCCATCCAACGTGTAAGGTTCACCTGCAGGCGAACTCAATAGACGCGAGCGGAGCGAGCATCCGTCGCTCGCATGACAGGTGCAACCGATGTTGGGGCGAGCAGGGGTGGCGTGCGTTCGAGAGGAGGCCGGCCGAGGCGCGACCAACCACCCGAGCGCGGCGCCGAGCGCGGTCCCTCCGCCGACGAGCAGCGGAATACTGATGTACGGAGTAAAATCCTCGTCAGAAGGACCGAGCGCGTGGCGATAGTATGCATAGCCGGTGATCCCACCGATGAGGGCGCCGACCACCACGAAGGCCGTCGCGCGTCGGTGTGATGACACGAGGAGCGCGGGAGGTGCGGGCGAACGCAGACGGGGCGCGGCGTTCCAAGGCGACGCAGCGACGCGCTGCGCCGACACGCCGTGCCAGGGCAACGCGAGTAGGGCGATGGCGATTCTCGAAGCGCGCCGGTGCCTTGAACGCATCGTCTCATTCTCTCCCTGTGTCCGCCCAACGCAGATTCTCCAGTCCCCTCAGCCGCGCCGCTCCTATGCAGCGCCGTTCCCGACTGGCTATACCTCCACACCATAACGCCCCCGCTCGCCAACCTCCACACTGTTGCATCCCCAACACACTGCCACGTTTGATCAATCGAAGTCGCCTCGACCGGTGGACTATCCTCGCGCCGATGACGGGCTAGCACCACTCCGCCGCAGTGTCCCCCGGAGGCCCAAGGAGGAAAGTCTGCAGCCCCTCCCCCTCGCCCCTCAGCGGCCCACCACTTCCCTCTCACACGCGGCGACCCCTACGCCGGCTTCGCCACCTCCCCCGCCCCCTGGGCGGCAGCGGCCTGCTCCCCAGACAACACGCCAATACGGCAACACCGGCTCCCCCGGCCCCACTACCGGCGCCGCCCCACCCTCCACCACCCCACTCTCCCCAACCGCTTCGCCACCAACCCCGCGTTGCGCTCCCCATCATTGGCGCGGATCAGCGGCATCACCAACGAGTCGAGCAGCTTGAGCAACCGCACGGCGCGCCGCCCTTTGGAGATGGTGGTGGTTCCCGCCGCCACCCACTGCACGACGTTGCGATCTCGCGCATCGACGGCAGCGTTGAGCGCTTCGTTCCCCGCCAGCAGGCGGGCCAGATGACCCTTCGGCAATCCGGCCGCCACCAGCTTCTCCTCGAACGGTTTGGCGGTGTCGTGGAAGCCCCGCGCCGCGGTGACGAGCCCTGCAGGTTGTTGGACCGCGGAAGCTTGAGCGACACCACGGCCGGAACTCCCGCGGTTTCCGCGAACGGCGCCACGGTCCTCACCGGGTGCACCACGGGGCGCTGCTGGTCGTTGCGCAACGCGCGCGCGCGCACGCGCATGCTGTCGGTCCCCATCAGCGCCTCGCGCGCGTGACGGTCCTGCTGCGTCGCCTCCTCGGTCATCCGCGCAATCGTCGACTCCAACTCGGCGAAGGCGGCGACGAGCGCCGGCTCCTCAGCCATGGGCGGAAGGAAGTCGCGGACGCGACGGAGTGCCTGCAGGCGGTTCTTCTCCGGCTCGGCCGCACCCTAACGCGACGGGCGCGCTCTCATCGGGCGGCTACCACGCGTATCGGCTGCACCCCGAAGACGCGCGCATCGGTCGGCGTCCCCACGCGCACCTCGAGCTCCACTTCTCCCGGCTGGTCGATGCTGAACTCGTAGTCATACGTCTCGCCGATGGAAACGAGCTGCGCTACGGCGCGCGTGATCGCGAGCGCTGGCGCCACGTCGGCGCCGTCCTTGGCGACGAGCGTCCACGGCAGCACCACACCACCGCGCCGCAATGCCAGGCGCACCCCTGAGCGCCGCAGCGTCATGTTGATGAGACGCACGCGCACGCGCTCACCTGCGCGCACGACGATCGGCGCGGGCGACAACGCGCCATTCACGTAGACCACACGTGAGGCCTCGCCCTGGTCGGTGGGCGAGGTGATGAGGATGGGATGGTCGCGCGACGCATCGAACGGACGAGCGGGGTCACGCACGACGAGTGCACCGGCCAGCCCCGCTCCCTGCTGGCGGTCCTCATCGTAGTGGGTGTGGTAGATGAAGGTGCCGGCGCGCGGCGGGGTGAAGCGCACGACGAACGAGTCGCCAGGTGCAATGAGCGGCGTGGTCCTCGTCCCCATCCCGCTGAAGCCGGGGACGCCGTCGTAGTAGCTCTCCAGCTCGATGCCGTGCCAGTGCACGGCGGTGGGCTCGGCGAGGCGGTTGACGACGGTGATGCGCACCGGCTCGCCGCGCGTGACGACGAGCGTGGGCGATGCAACACGCCCGCTGTCGCGCGGCGGCTCGGCGCCCCCTTCATGGATGGCGTAGGAGAAGAGCGGCTCGCGCGCGGTGCTCCCCGCGCTCTCGCGCACGAGGAGGCGCAGGCGACGGCGGCCAGCGTCGAGGTCGCGCGGCGGTGCCGCGATGGCCGCACCGGCCGCACCGCCCCGCTGCCTAACGGTGACGCCGAGTACGAGGCCGCTCATTCCGCCCTGCGCGTGCGACACCGCGCCGATTTGCGCTGCGTGCCCGGTGGTGTCGCGCGGGAGCCCCAGCGGCGCGCGCGGGCCGAAGTGCTCCGGGATGTGGCAGTGGTAGAGCCAGTTGCCGGCGCGCTCGGGGACCCACGTCATGGCATAGGTCGCCCCCATGGTCAACGCCTCGGTCACCTCGCCAGGTGCACGATCGGCGGTGAAGAGGGTGTCGGTGGCTCCGTCGCCGCGCGCCGTCACGCGGAAGTAGAAGCCGTGCAGGTGCATCGGGTGCAGGTCACCCGACGCGTTGATCACGCGCCAACGCACGGTATCGCCCACGGTGGCAGTAAGCGTTTCACTGTTAGGCCAGGAGCGACCGTTGACGACGCCCAGGACGCGATGGCGCGGGAGGAAGGAGCGAGCGACGGTGTCGGTCCACATCCCGAGGACGAAGATGCGATCGCGTGGAGGAGACGCGGCATCGCGCGGATCAACCACAATCGCCCCGGTGAGCTGCGCGTCGAGCCCGGTGCGAAAGCCCATTACTCGGCGCGTCGTGGTTCCCCAGTAATAGAAGGTGCCGGGAGCGGTGAGGGTAAAGGTGAGCGTGCGGCGCTCGCCCGGGAGCAGGGTGATGGCCGCGGTGTCGGCAGGAGTCGTGAAGGGGCGCGGATGGAGCCCCTGCAGGCGCAGCGTGTCGTTTGGGAGTGCGTTGCGCACGGTGACGACGACGGTGCTCCCCTGTCGCACGCGCACGAGTGGGCCGGGGACGCTCGCGGTCCCTCCCTCCACGGCGAAGGCGGGAATGGTGACGCCTGGTGCGCGCGCGCCGTCGGGATGCCACTCGCCGAGCGTGGTGACGAGGGCCAGGCGCAGCGTGTCACCGCGCAGCCGGCCGGCGGGGCGGCGGTTGTCGTTAGGTGTGATGCGGGCGACCGGGGCGGCGGCGGCGCGCGACGCGACCGGCTGTGCGTTGACGCCGGTCGCCCGGGCCGAGCAGAGGACCGCGGTGAGCCACACGATGACGCGAGGCGACACGATCATGCGACTGGTGGCTCGGGGCATTGGGGGCGTTGATCGGAGAGCAACGCGATTCACGCGGCTCGAAGCTGCCGCTGGGCGCGTGGCCTCGACAAGCGTGCTCGGCCGTGCTCGCTCTTCTTCTACCATCGCCCACGCGCGTGTTTCGCGAAAGACGTCGCGCGCACGCCACACCCTTCCCGCCCGCCGTCACGCGCTGCATGATGCCGCCGGCCACCTACACATCAGCAACGGGCGGCCGCCATCGTGTCGTCCAACCTCGCTGGAGTGTGTCATGCCGGGGCGTACCCGTCGTTCGGGAAAGAAGAGGGAGGCGCCGCCCGCGTACACGCTCGGGCATCGCGTGGAGCGCGCCTGTCGCGTGAAGCCGTACGATCGCACCCCAGACGACCCCTTCTCCCGCCCGCTGCGGATCTTTGCCCTCGACCCCGCCGCGTCGCGACTGCACGGGAACGTGGCGTGCGTCGACGTGCCGTACGAGCCGCTCCTCCCCGGCCCCGAGGGGAAGATCTTCGTGGTCGACGCGCGCGAATACGACGAGCAAGGCAAGGTGGTGCGCGACAACCCGGCGCTCGATCTCGAGAACCACAAGCTCATCCTCTCGGCGGGGCTCGAGCCCTCACAGTCCGACCCGCGCTTCCACGCGCAGATGGTCTACGCGGTCTGCTCCACGCTGTACCGCCGCTTTCGCGAGGCGTTGGGGCGAAACGTGGCGTGGGGTTTCGTGCTCCCCAAGTCGGATGAAGCATGCGACTCGCCGGTGCGGCTGCGCATCAAGCCGCTCGCGCTCCCCGACCAGAACGCCTATTACGATCCCGACAAGGGGGAGCTGTCGTTCGGCTACTACCCCGCCGACAAGGACAAGACGTCCGGGCGCAACCTCCCGCTCGGCGTCGTCTACCTGAGCCTGGGGCACGACATCGTGGCGCACGAGTGCACACATGCGCTGCTGGACGGGCTGCGCGCGCACTTCACGACCACCACGCACATCGATGTGGCCGCCTTTCACGAAGGCTTTGCCGACATCGTCGCGCTGCTGCACCGCTTCTCGCACAAGGACGTGGTGCGCGAGGCGCTGCGCGCCTCACGCGGCCGGCTCGACACCGACCGCCTCACGGCCATCGGCCAGCAATTCGGCGAGACGCGAGGGGACTTCGGCCCCATCCGCAACGCCATCGACTACACCGTGAAAGCCGACGGGACGCGCCAGTACCTCTCCTACGCGTCGCAGAACGAGGCGCACAGCCGCGGTCGCATCTTCTGCGCGGCCATCTACGAGGCGTTCGTCACCATCTTTGACCGCAAGAAGGACCGCTACATCCGCCTTGCCACGGGTGGCACCGGCTACCGGAACGAACGCGAGCAACTCTCCACCGACCTGCTGGATGTGCTCACCGACCAGGCGCGCGTATTGGCCGAGCAGTTCCTCAACATCTGCATTCGCGCCATTGATTACTGCCCGCCGGTGGACATTCGCTTTGGCGACTTCCTGCGCGCGGTGATCACGGCCGACCGCGACATGGTCCCCGAGGATCCCTACGGCTATCGCGAAGCGCTGATCGACGCCTTCCGCAAGCGGGGGATCTTTCCCGACGATGTCCCCAACCTGGGCGAGGACGCGCTGCTCTGGCGCAAGCCGCAGGTGCAACTTCCGCGCGTGGAGGCGCTCTCGTTCGCCGAGCTGGCCTTTGATGGCGACCCCGGGCGCGCGCCGCGCGTGACGGAGCTGCGGCGCCAGGCCAACGAGGTGGGGAAGCTGATGACCAACCCGAAGTACATGCGGGAGTTCGGGCTGGTGGACCCCACGTCGCCGTTGCCACCTGAGACAAAGAACGCCGTCACGGTCGACACGCCGATCGTGGAATCGGTGCGCGCCGCTCGCCGCGTTGGGCCTGACGGCAATGTCATCTTCGACCTCGTGGCCGAGGTGACGCAACGCGTGGAGCGGCGCTTATCGCGGGGAAGGCGCGTGGAGCTGTACGGCGGTGCGACGATCCTCATCGACGCCTGGGGCGACGTGCGCTTCGTGATTCGCAAGCGCGTCCTGCGCGAGAAACAGGACGCGGAGGCGATCGACTTCCTCACTGGCGCGGGCGCCGACTACTGGCACCTCGACGGCCAGGTGCTTCACCCGGTGCGCTCGGCGTTCCGGTTGATTCACGAACGGCGGCGGCGAGAAGAGGCAAACAAGGCGAAGCGGACGCGGAAGGCGAAGGCCTCGCGCTAGCCCTCGCGCAGCGCGCGCTGGAAGAGGGGCCAGAGTTCCGCATCGCCGCGCAGCCGGTCGTCGTCGATCCATTCGCGCGTGACCGTTGCCCCCGCCTCGAGCAAGCGAAGGACAACAGCGCGATAGGGCTCGCCGGGGGTGCGATTCTCGACGAGCCAGGCGTGCAGTGCCCAGACTACCGGCGGCGTGCCGTAGCGCCCGTCAGCCGAGTCGATCGGTGCGCCGCGCGCCAGGAGGAGGTCGACCAGCGCCTCGTCGCCGCGATGCGCCGCGATGTGGAGCGCGGACTCGCCATCGGTTGGGTGGCGCGTGTCGACGGCGAGGCCGTGATCGAGGAGCGCGGCAATCGCCGCGTGCCTTCCATACCAGCTGGCCATGAAGAGGGCGTGTACGATCTCCTTGTCATCGGCCGCGATGTTTCCCGCGGCGAGGTGGGCGCGGAGGAGGTCGACGCGCCCGATCCCCGCCGCGTCCTGCAGTCCCACCTCTCCCCCCTTGGCCGCCATGTGCGCCGCCGCTTCGGGACACCCGTTCATCAGCGCCGAGTGCACGATGCGAGGCTCGAGCGGTGCACCGCGCGCCATGAGGAGGTCGGCGAGTTGCAGCTGCACGCCTGCGCCTCGCGGATGGGCACTCGTCACCGTGAGGCCGAGCACCTTCGCTCCTCCGCCGTACATCTCACCCTCGGCGTTGACGTCGGCGCCGGCATCGAGCAGCCGCTCGGCGATGGCGAGGATTCCCGGCGGTGTGCGTTGTCGATAGTTCTCCACGCCGTTGGCGGCCACGTAGTGAAGGAGCGTGGCGCGATGCACGCGCGTGGAGCGCTGGTGCACGAGCGCGGGCGTGCGCGCGAGGAGGGCGTCGAGCGTGGCGAGATCACCGCTGACGATGGCGTCGGCGGCCCGCTCGAAGTCGGCGACGGGAGAACCGTCGAGGCCGAGCGCGTCGAGGTGCGCGGTGAGCGCCTCCCAGTCGGCAAAGCCGTGCGCGAGGGCGAGGATGGCTTGCGACTGTGCGAGTGCGTCGTTCGACTCGGCGAGGCGTGCCTTCGCGTACGCCGCCAGCCGCACATCCCGTCCTGCGCCGACCCGCGACGTTGTCCAGGCAGCGAGCTCCTCGTCGCCGGTGCGCGCGGCCAGCACCAGCGCCGCGGCGTCGCGCTCGAACATCGCGACGTCGGCGCCGGCTGGAAGGGGGAGCACGTCCTGGGGGTTGGGATACACCTGCGTTGCCTAACGTGGCATGCGGAAGACGTAGTCGGCCGGCGGCTCCTCGCGCCGCAGGTGGCGCACGAAGTAGTCCATGGTGAGCTGGATGGCGTACGGCTCGATGGCGTAGCCGTGGTTGCGGTTGGGAAAGACAAAGACATCGAACTTCTTGTTGGCCCGGATGAGCGCGTCGATCACGGCGAGCGTCATGTCGGGATGCACGTTGTCGTCCAGCGTGCCGTAGGACAGGAGGAGCTTCCCCTTGAGGTTGGCGGCAAGACTCTGGTTGGCCTGCGAGTCGTAGTTGCTCCCGCCGGTTTGGTTCTTCACCAGGAGGCCGTGATACTTCTCGCCCCACGGGAAGTGGTAGACGCGCTGGTCATGATTGCCGGCCCCCGACACGGCCACCTTGTAGAAGTCGGGGTAGCGCAGGATGGCATCGGTCCCCGAGAAGCCGCCACCGGAGTGTCCATAGATCCCGACGCGGTCGAGGTCCATCGCGCGGTAGCGCACGCCGAGCGCCTTGATGGCCGAGATGTGATCCGGGATCCCGTTGTCGGTCATGTTGGCGTAGTACGCATCGTGGAACGCCTTGGAGCGTACGGGGGAGCCGAAGGCATCGACGGTGAAGACGATGAAGCCCAGCTCCGCCATCGACTGCGTGAAGCCAGCCGCGCTGGCGACAAACGATCGTGTGGCGACGGCGCCGATCTGCGGCCCGGGGTAGATGTAGTCGAGGACGGGATACGACTTGGTGGAGTCGTAGTCGCTGGGGAAGTAGAGATAGCCGTACACGTCGGTGACGCCGTCGCGCCCCTTGGCGGTGAAAGGCACGGGAGGCTTCCAGCCGACGGCAGCCAACGGGGCGATGTCCCCCTTCTCGATCCCTTGCAGCACGCGACCGTCAGCTGCACGCAGGACGCCGGTGGGGGCCAGGTCGCGGCGCGAGTAGAGGTCGACGAAGTACTTCCCCGAGGGGGTGACGGTGACGGCGTGGTCGGCGTTCTCCGGGGTGAGGCGCGCGAGCCCGCTCCCGTCCAGCGCGACCTTGTAGAAGAGGCGATAGTAGGGATCGACGCCGCCCTCGCGCCCTACGCCAGCGAAGTGCACGGTGCCCAGCGTCTCGTCGACGGAGAGGAGGTCGAGGACGAGCCACGCCCCGCTCGTCACCTGGTTGATCACCTTCCCCGTGGCGACATCGATGCGATAGAGGTGCCCCCACCCGTCTCGCTCCGACCACCAGAGCAGTTCCTTGCCGTTCTTGAGCGGGCGCCAGTTGGGGGCACCAAACTGGTTGAGTTCGCGATACGTCTTGCCCGAGTCGGTGAAGACGAGCCGCGCCTTGCCGCTGGCGGGATCGCCCTGCCACACGTCGTACTTCTTGAAATCGCGCGAGCGCGCCGTGACAAAGAGCGACGCGCCGTCCCTGGTCCACTGCACGTCGTCGAACGACGAATCGGCGCTGGTGAAGAAGCCGGGGATGGGGGCGATCTCGAGCTTCACGCCACGCCTGGCCTCGACGTCGAAGACGTATGCCTCCCACGTGGGGATGACCGAGTCGCCCGGGAGCGCGTAATGGTAGCTGTGGAGCTTTGGGCGCCCGCCGGGAACAGTCTCGATGAGGTTGAGGAGCTCGACGCGACGCTCGTCGTAGCGGTGTGTCGCGATGCGCCTGGAGTCGGGCGACCAGCGCAGCACGGGCCACACCTTTCGCTTCGCGCGCCGGTTGGTGATCTCCTGGCAGCACCCCTCGGGGACAACGCCGTATCCCCAATTGGCCTCGCCATCGGTGGAGAGCTGCGTCTCCTCCCCGCTGGCGACGTTGCGGACCCACAGGTTCTCGTTGCGCGAGAAGGCGGCCCACTTCCCATCCGGGGAGAGGATCTCGTCCTTGGCCGGTGCCGCGGCCTTCTCTCTCGCTGCGCACGTGTAGGCGACGATGTCGCAGGTGAAGCGCGCCGAGTCGGCCACGTTGAACCGGATTGCCTGGCCGTTGCGGACGTACTCGAACTCGGTGAAGGGGAGCTTCCCGGCTGCATACGCCGTATCAGCGGCGAGGGAGAGGGCGGCGGCGAGACGCACGTGATCGAAGGCAGTGGCGCGCGTCCCGCGAACCGGGTCGACGACGATGAACTCACCGCCCAGCCCGCGCGATGCGCGGAACCAGAAGCGGTCGCCGTCGAGCCAGTGCGGGTCGATGGTGTTCCCGGAGACGAGCGACTGCGCATTCCAAGGCAGGAACGCGTCGGCGCGAGCGTAGCGCGCCGAGAGCGACTGCGCGGCGAGCTGGGAGGGCGTGGCGGCGAAGAGGAGAGCGGCGACGAGCGCGGCGAGAGACGCGCGAACGAAGGTAAAGGCGTCGCCGGCGGGACGGATGTGCACGAAAGGGGCTCCGGAAGGGACGCTCGAAGAACGGCCTTCCGGAGCCCGCGGTCAAGGAGTGCGACGAGAACGCGCCGCCTTCGGAGCGCGCGTCGCGACGCCTACGGAGCGCGCGTCGCGACGCCTACGGCACGTCCTCGTACAGCACGTCGGCGATGGCGCGATCGCGGTGCGAGGCCTCGTGCCAGACGCGCACGCTGGCCAGCGACAGTCGCCCGTTGCCGTTTGGACGCCGCTCCCACGCCTCGGCGGCGACTTCCGCCGGGGTGCGTGCCGGCTCGGTGGCCGAGATCACGAGCGCATCGGCGCGCTGGATGTTCTCGGGCTCCGGGTCGTCGTAGCCGTGCTCGATGCGATCCCACGCCCAGACGAGCGACCCTTTCTCGGTGCGGAAGAGCCGGACGCGGGTGTCGGACTCGCCGTTCTCCTCGTCGAAGATCGTGTGGGCCGCGAGGAGGACGCCCGTCAGGCGCAATGGCTTGGCGTCGGTGCGGAAGATCAGGTGCTGCGACGGCGCAGTGCTGCTCGCGAAGGCGAACATGGAGACTCCTCGTTCACTGGGTGAGTGTCTGACTGCTCGATGGATCGGTGGACTGCGAACGTGCGCGCTGTTTTGCCGGCCGCGCGCGAGACCGGTCGGAACACCGTCCTCCGTAATTGGTGCCCTGGGGCGAGTCCGATGGTGGTGAGTATCGAGGCAGGAGGGGCGCGCGTCAACAGGGGCGCCTCATATTGCGCGACCGTCGAACGGTCCGCCAATTCCTTCTCGCCATCGACCTCGCCTCCACCACCTTGCACATGGCCCAGGCAATCCATCGCATGCATTCGCTGCCGGTGCCCGCGTTGTTCGCGTTCCCCGCGCTGCTCGCGCTGCTCGCGCTGTCGTCGCACTGGTTAGGCGCGCAGCCGCGCCCGACCCAACGACCGCGCATCGTCGTCGTCGACTCCGTCGCGGTCATCGACGTCAACGCCCGCAAGGCGACGCCGATGCAGCGCATCGTGATGCGCGGCGACTCGATCGTCGCTGTGCAGTCGGTGAACGCGACGCCCCCCGACACGATCGATGAACGCGTGAATGCGCGCGGTGCCTTCGTGATTCCCGGGCTCACCGACCATCACGTGCACCTGACGCCGGGCATGACGGCGGCGCTCGAACGTGGCGCGCGCGGCGGCGTGACGATGGTGCAGGCCATGGCGGGGGACAACCGCACGGCCGGCGAGTACGCGCGCGCCTCGCACGCGCGGGAGATCATCGCACCGGAGATCGCCTACGCCTCGGTCATGGCGGGCCCCGCCTTCTTCGTGGACCCGCGCTTCATCGGGGCGAGCGATGGCTTCCCGATCGGGAAGGCGCCGTGGGCGCAGGCGGTCACCTCGGAACGGAGCGACGCCGAGCTGGCGATCGCGGTCGCCGCGGCCCGCGGCTCGGGGGCGGAGGTGCTCAAGCTCTACGCGATGATGGACAGTGCGCTGGTGGCGCGCCTCACCGCCGAGGGACACCGGCAGGGGATGCGCGTCGTGGCGCACGGGACGGTCTTTCCCGCTCGACCGTTGCAACTGGCGACCGCCGGCGTCGACGTCCTGGCGCACGCGCCGTATCTCTCGTGGCAGGGCGCGCGCGAGATCCGTCCCGAGGATTCGTGGAAGCGACGCGATGGCCCTTATGCGACCGTGCCCGTCGACGGCGCCGAGATGACCGCGCTGCTCTCGGCGATGAAGGCGCGGGGGACGTATCTCGAGCCGACGCTGTGGGTCTTTGGGCGCGAGGAGGTGCCGCCGGTGGTGGGGGCGTGGGGGGCAGCGCTCACCGTGCGGGCGATGGCGGCGGGGATCCCGATCCTGGCCGGGACCGACGGCTTCGTGGAGCGCGACACCACGGCGCTGCCGGTGATCCACCGCGAGCTGCAACGCCTGGTCGATGCCGGGCTCACCCCGGCCGCCGCGCTCGCCGCGGCGACCACGGTGCCGGCGCGCGAGATGCGCCGCGAGCGCACGCACGGCGCCGTCGCGCCGGGGCGTGTGGCCGACCTCGTCATCCTCGACGCCAACCCGCTCATCGACATCCGCAACACGACGCGCATCCGGGCGGTGGTGCTGCGGGGGCGGGTGTTGTCTCGTTAGGGGTTCGTCGTTTCGAGAAGCTTGACACGGAGGTACGCGGAGGGCACACGGAGGTGCGCGGAGGAGACGCGGCGCAGGCACAGCGGAGACACAGCGGAGGCACGGCGGAGGCACGGCGGCAACAACACAAGCACGACACGGAGGCTCACGGAGGAGACACGGAGAAGTCCAAGAGCACGACACGGAGGCTCACGGAGGAGACACGGAGGTAAACGGAGGAGTGCCGTGACGCGCCGAACCCAGCCCACACGCCCACCTTCCCAGCGCAAGCTGGGATCCATTTGTCCTCGACATACTCGCGATCGGCTGCCTCGGGCGTTAGTGATCGCAACAACACAAGCACGTCACGGAGTCTCACGGAGGAGACACGGAGAAGTCCAAGAGCACGACACGGAGGCTCACGGCGGATGCACACGGAGGAGACACGGAGGCGCACGAAGGAGTGCCGTGACGCGCCGAACCCAACCCCCACGCCCACCTTCCCAGCGAAAGCTGGGATCCATTTGTCCTCGGCATACTCGCGATCGACTGCCTCGGGCGTCCGTGATCGCAACAACACAAGCACGACACGGAGGCTCACGGAGGAGACACGGAGAAGTCCAAGATGTAGTGGTTCACCGGAAATCGCACTTTCGGGCGATCTGAGCGAGTGACACTCTTCCCTCGACCGGCGAGTGGCCGGGACGCGAAGGGAGGCATGCCATGAGCGAGCAGACCGGCAGGGCGAAACCT
>JADZAN010000038.1 GCA_020852815.1 Gemmatimonadaceae bacterium
GTCGAGCTTTTCCATCGCCGGCGTCGTACGCGACCGCTCGGGCGCGACGCGAGGACAAATGGATCCCAGCTTGCGCTGGGAAGGTGGGGGTGCGTCCCGGCTTGCGCTGGGAAGGTGGGCGTGGATCCCAGCTTGCGCTGGGACGGTAGGGGTGGTGCTGGCACTCACTCCTACCTCTAATCGTCCGCAGCTCTTCCTCCGTGTTTCCTCCGTGAACCTCCGTGTCGAGCTTTTCCATCGCCGGCGTCGTACGCGACCGCTCGGGCGCGACGCGAGGACAAATGGATCCCAGCTTGCGCTGGGAAGGTGGGGGTGCGTCCCGGCTTGCGCTGGGAAGGTGAGCGTGGGTCCCAGCTTGCGCTGGGACGGTGGGGGGTGGTGCTGGAACTCACTCGTGCCTCTAATCGTCCGCAGCACTCCCTCCGTGTGTCCTCCGCGTTTCCTCCGTGGACCTCCGTGTCGAGCTTTTCCATCGCCGGCGTCGTACGCGACCGCTCGGGCGCGACGCGAGGACAAATGGATCCCAGCTTGCGCTGGGAAGGTTGGGGTGCGTCCCGGCTTGCGCTGGGAAGGTGAGCGTGGGTCCCAGCTTGCGCTGGGACGGTGGGGGGTGGATCCCAGCTTGCGCTGGGAAGGTGGGCGTGGATCCCGGCTTTCGGCGGGACGGTGGCCGGTGGTTCTGGCACCCCTAGTGCCTCGCAGCGTGCGCGGCGACGGCGGACGCCCCTACCCCGCGAGAATCCGTTGCACCTGGTCCAGCTCGATCAGGAACGCGTCGTGACCGCAGGGTGAGGTGATCTCGCGGTAGTCGGCGTTCACCCCCGCGCCGCGGTACGCGGCCACCCACGCGCGCACTTCGCCCGCGGCGTAGAGGATGTCGGTATCGACTCCCACGCCGGTCACTCGGCGCACGCGCCGTGCGGTTTCGGCGGCAGCTTGCCCGTAATCGCCAACGGAGTGCGAGTCCATGGCGTGAGTCAGGAGCACGTAGCTCCTGGCATCGAAGCGCTCGACGAGCTTCTCGCCGTGACGCCGCAGGTAGCGGTCGACCTGGAAGTCGTTGGTGACAGGGTGCCGTGCTCGAGCGAAGCGCTCGTCGAACTCGACCTTCGAGCGGTAGGTGATCATCGCGATGGCCCGCGCCGCGGCGAGTCCGGCGGCCGGCGGGTCGTCGGGCCGCGGAGACCCGTCGCGCCAGCGGGGATCGGCCTCGATGGCCATGCGCTGCGCCACGTTCCAGGCAATCGCCTGGGGCGAGGTGCGCGCCGGCGCGGCGAAGACGACCAGGTGGTCGATGGGCATGGGCGAGAGGCGTCCCAGCTGCAACGCGACCATCCCTCCCAGCGAGGCCCCCGTGACCAGCGCGAGGCGCTCCACGCCAAGCGCCTGCAGCGCACACACCTGCGCACGCGCCAGGTCGGCCGTCGTCAGGCGCGGGAAGGAGATCCCGTCATCAAACGGCGGCGTGCAGGGCCCGCTCGAACCGTAGCAGCTCCCGAGCAGGTTCATCGCCACCGCCGGACGCTGCGTGGTGTCGAGCGGCTGCCCTGGGCCAATCACCCCTTCCCACCAGCGATCGGCGTCGGCGCTCCCGGTGAGCGCGTGGATCACCAGCGACCACCCCTCCTGGCGCCCCAGGGCCGGATCGCCCCACGTGCGCACGCGCACACGCGCCTGCGGGATGGTCTGGCCCCCCTCGGTGCGGAAGTCGCCGAGCAGGACGTCGAGCGTCTCGGTTGCAATTGGTTCGTGGATCATGGAAGGCTCCTCGACCAGGCGCCGGTGCGACGCGCCACGACCGCGCGCCACGACAGCGCGCCGCACCGGTACCGGCGCTCGCTACCGCGCCGCCCCCGCCAGCGCCGGCGCGTCGCTCGTGGTGGCCGCGCCTAACGCCTGGTCCAGATCGGCGATCAGGTCGTCGATGTGCTCCAGCCCCACCGAAAGCCGGATGAGCTCCGGCGTCACACCGCTCGCACGCTGCTGCTCGGGCGTGAGCTGCTCGTGCGTCGTCGAGGCGGGGTGGATGACGAGCGACTTCGCATCGCCGACGTTGGCGAGCAACGAGAACAGCTTCGTGCGATCGATTAGCGCACGCGCCGCCGCGTGCCCCCCCTTCACCCCGAAGGTGAGCACGCCACCGAATCCTCCCTTGAGGTAGCGCACCGCGTTCCGGTGCTCGGGGTGCGACTCCAACCCGGGATACGACACCCACTCCACGCGCGGGTCCTGCTGCAGCCAGCGCGCCACGGCGAGCGCGTTCTCCGAGTGGCGCTGGATGCGTAGCGGAAGCGTCTCCAGCCCCTGCAGGAAGAGGAAGGCGTTGAACGGCGAGAGCGCCGGCCCCAGGTCGCGTAGCAGTTGCACGCGCAGCTTGATGATGAAGGCCAGCGCACCGAACGCCTGCGTGTAGACGAGGCCATGATACGACGGATCGGGCGCGGAGAACTCGGGGAAGCGCTTGCGCGCCTGCTCGCTCGCCCAGTCGAACTTCCCCGCGTCGACGACGATGCCACCAATCGACGTCCCGTGCCCGCCGATCCACTTGGTCGCCGAGTGGACCACGATGTCAGCGCCGTGGTCGATGGGGCGCGCGAGGGTTGCGGCACCAAACGTGTTGTCGACGACGAGCGGGAGCCCGGCCTGGTGCGCCAGCGCCGCCAGTGCCTCGAAGTCGGGGACGTCGAGGCGCGGGTTGCCGATCGTCTCGACGTAGACGGCACGCGTGCGATCGTCGATGGCCGCGCGCACCGCCGCGAGGTCGTGGATGTCGACGAAGGTGGTCCGGATCCCCCACTTGGGGAGCGTGTAGGCCAGGAGGTTGTAGGTCCCGCCGTAGAGCGTGCGCGAAGCGACGATGTTGTCGCCGGCGCGTGCCAGGTTGAGGATCGTCAGCGCCTCGGCCGCCTGTCCGCTGGCCACCGCCAGCGCCGCCGCCCCACCCTCGAGCGCGGCCACGCGCTTCTCGAAGACATCGTTGGTGGGGTTCATGATGCGCGTGTAGATGTTTCCGAACTCGCGCAGGCCGAAGAGGTTCGCCGCATGTTCCGTCGAGTTGAAGACGTAGCTCGACGTGGCGTAGATGGGGACGGCGCTGGCGTTCGTGGCGGGGTCGGGCGCCTGCCCGGCGTGGATGGCGTCGGTCTCGGGACGGTACGACATGCGGAAGCTCCTCGACGGCGATGACAAGTCTCCCCTGCGCACCGTGCGCAAGGGACTCGATGATGAGAGGAGCGCCGATTGTCGGGAGTCCCGCCAAACGAAAAACGCCCCTCGGCACTAAGCGCGAGAGGCGTTCCCTCGGCGCTTTAGCTCTTTGGTTCGGGCTGGTGCCCCGGCGGGAGCAAGTGGCCATAAATCCATCCGCCGTGATCCTAGAGTATCCGGTCGACCTCCGTGCGTCAAGTGGGGACGACGCGAGGGGGGCATGCCCGACGCGTCGTCACCGGAGGCCGCTATGGCCTTCGCAGCGCCTCCCGGATTGCCGGCTCCACCAGCGACGCCATCAATCGATAGCCCGCCTCGTTAGGATGCACGCCGTCGTTGGCCAGATCCTCCTTCATCCCCTGTCGCGCATCGGCCATTGGCGTGTGATAGTCGAGGTACACCGCGCCATGGCTCGCGGCGTATCGCTTGATCCACGCGTTGAGCGCCACGATCCTGGGCGCCGGCTGCAATCCAGGCTTCCATGGATAGTCCCACACCGGAAGGACCGACGACAACACGACCTTGATCCCGTTGGCGCGGGCCACCTCCGCCATCGACGCCAGGTTGTCCTCGATCATCTCCAGCGTGGAGGGGCCGGTGTTGCCAGCGATGTCGTTCGTCCCGGCCAGGATCACGACGACGGCGGGCTTGAGCGCCACGACGTCCTGCCGGAAGCGGACGAGCATCTGCGGCGTGGTCTGCCCGCCGATTCCGCGCCCTACATACGGCTTGCCGGGGAAGAGCGTGGGGAACAACGGCGCCCATCCCTCGGTGATGGAGTTGCCCATGAAGACCACGCGTCGCTCGCCGGACTTGGGAGCGCCAAGCGCCGCGTTCTCATCGCGGTAGCGCGCGAGGTTGGCCCAGTCGTTGTGGACGCGCTCTTCGTCTGTCATGCGCTTGGGGGTGGAGGGCGCCGCGGCGGGACGCGCCTGAGCTTCGGCCGGCGCGGCAGCGAGCGCGACCCAGGCGAGCGCGACCCAGGCAAGCGCGACACAGGCGGCCGCCACGGCGAGTGCGCGCGTGGGGCAGATGAAGCGGATGGTGCGCACGACGATGGCGATACGAACGGGTGCAGGCATATGAAGGAGTCGACGATCGTCTGGAAACACTCGCGTTGCAGCCGACGGCCTGTCCAGCCGCTGCAAAGACAGCCCGCTCGGCCGTTGGCCGCCCAACAAACGGCCCGCTCGGCAGCGCGGCCGCCCGTGCGACAGCGAACAGACCGCGCCGCGCGGCGGGATCGCCGAGAGCCCGCTGGCGAGCGTCCCCAAGCTGTCGGCGCCGGCGACCGCTCGACAGGGGCGCCGCCCCCATCCATCGCCGCACCCTCGAGCGGACAATCCCGATGAGAATGCAACTCAGGCCCTCGGGGGTACGTAGTATTCTCCGAGAGCTACCCTACCCCATGTTCTCCACCTGCATCTTCTGCAACAAGCCGCTCGGTCGCAACGAGTCGATCGAGTCGTTCCCCGTGGGCGAGCGCCTCGCCTTCGATCCCGCGCGCGGGCGACTCTGGGTCGTCTGCCGCTCGTGCGAGCGCTGGAACCTCTCCCCGCTCGAGGAGCGCTGGGAGGCGATCGAGGAGGCCGAGCGCCTGTATCGCGACACGCGCCGCCGCGTGTCGACCGACAACATCGGCCTGGCCAAGCTCGCCGCGGGAACCACGCTGGTGCGTATCGGTGAGCCGCAGCGCCCGGAGTTCGCGGCCTGGCGCTACGGCGACCAGTTCGGCCGGCGCCGCAATCGCCAGTTGCTCATTGCCGGGGGCGGCGTGGCCGCGCTCGCTGGGCTCATCGCCGGCGGCGCGGCGGCCGGCGTCGCCATAGGCGGCTTTGGCTACCTGTGGGCCCAGGCAGGGCGCTTCGTGATTCACGGCTCGCCGCAGACGGTGGTCGCGCGCGTCCGTACGAATCACAACGGCGTGGTGGATGTGCGACGCCGCCACCTGGCCGAGTCTTCGATCAACCCGGCCAGCGACGGCTCGCTCGAGTTGCACCTGCGCTTCAAGAATGGCGCGGAGTCGTTCACGGGCCCGGAGGCGGAGCGCGTGGCGTCGATCATCCTCCCCAAGGTCAACCGTTTCGGCGGCAAGAAGGAGGACGTGGCCCGCGCCGTCCAGCGGATCGAGTCGGCGGGGAGTTCGGAGCGCTACCTGCGAGATGCCAGCCGCCAGGCGCAAGGCCTCATTGCCTCGATGACCGCCGGCGTCTCCCCGCGCAAGGTCAAGTCGCGACAGCAGCAGTTCAACAAGTACGGACTCTTCTCCCTTCCCGCACCGCAGCGCCTGGCGCTGGAAATGGCGCTGCACGAGGAAGCGGAGCGCCGCGCGCTGGAGGGCGAGCTGGCGCAGCTCGAGCAGGCGTGGAAGGACGCGGAAGAAGTCGCGGCCATCGCCGACAACCTCCTGCTCCCCGTCTCGGTCGACGCAGAGTTCAAGCGGCTCAAGGGCGAGGAATAGGAGCGCCTGCAAGCGCGCGCGCCCTCCCCGCTATCCCGCGGGGAGGGCGCGCTGCTTTTCGCGGGTTGTTGCCCGGACGCTGCCCGGTCGCTGCCCCGGGACTGCCGCTGCGCTCAGTCCTCGTGGACGACGACACGCCCCTTGCCGCCCTGCTTGGCGGCGTAGAGTGCGCGATCGGCGCGCGCCGTGATCTCGGGGAGCGACAGGTGCGACCCGGCGCCTAACGCGACGCCAACGCTCGCCCCCACCTGCAGCTCCGTCCCATCCACCGGGATGGGCTGCGAACACGCGGCAATGATCTTGTTGGCCAGCGCGACCGCACCCGTGCGGTCAGTCACCCCCATCTGCACCACCGCGAACTCGTCACCACCGAGCCGAGCCACCAGGTCGTCGCGACGGACGAGGCTCGCCAGCCGGCGCGAGATCACACGCAGCACTTCGTCGCCTGCAGCATGTCCATAGGCGTCGTTCACCGGCTTGAAGCGATCGAGGTCGATGTAGTGAAAGGCCAGGGCACCGCCGGCGCGCCGACGGTCGAGCACGGGGCGCTCGAAGGCGGCTTGCAGGCGACGCCGGTTGGGGAGTTCAGTGAGCGCGTCCGTTTCCGCATCGTGGCGCAAGTGCTCCAGGCGCGAACGCTCCGTCAGGTCCTGCAGCGCGCCCACCACCAACACGCCGTGCCCCACCTCACGCGCGCGCACGGTGGCGCGCAGCGCGACGCGGAACGACTCGCCATCCAGCCGGATCCCTTGCACCTGGATGTCGAAGGAGGAGCCAATGGCGCGGGACGCCACCAGCGCGCGCACCCTCTCGCGATCGTCCGTGGCGAAGCGCGCGAGGAACTGGTGCAGCGACGACGGGACCTCGGTGTGGTGCACCATGTGGAAGATCGGGGCGAACATCTCGTCGAAGGCGAGCAGGTCATCGTCCGGATCGTACTCCCACGCCGTGACCGCCGCGATGCGTTGCAGGTGACGGAAACGGTCCTCGAGATCGTGCAACCGCTCCAGCTCCTGTCGCGCCCGCACCAACTCCCAGATGCGCCGCCCCACGAGCTGTACCGCCGCCACGTCCTCGTCGTCGTACGGCTCGTCCTTGTTCCCCACGCCGATCAGCAGCCGTACGCGCCCCCCCTCCTCGATGGGAACTCCCAGGTGCCGCTGCAGCTCGACGTGCCCCTTGGGAAGGCCGCGCCGACCCGCGGCGGCGGCGTAGTCGTTATGCACCACCGCGGCACGCGTGCGCACACTGTCGGCCCAGATGCCGGCCTCGGCCACAGGATAATGCCGGTCGTACACCGCGGTGCAGAGCTGCAGCGTGTCCGTCGACCAGGTCCCCAGCTCGATCGTCGCCTCGTCGGCATTGAGGAAGTGCAGGTACGCGATCGTGCTGCGCGTGGCCCGCTGCGCCACGTTGGCGCCGCTGCGGATGATCTCGCGCTGCGTGCTTTCCCAGCCGATGGCGGCGAGTTCCGCCAGCGCCTCGAGGCGGGCCTTGGAGCGATGTGGGGAGATGGCGTCGGGGAGCGTCATGGAGCGCGGGCGCCGGGGGAAGGACTTCCAATGAGAAGTATCGCCAGCTGCGCCCCGTCTCGCATGTCGGGGTTCCCCCCGAATCGCTGCCAAGCCGTGACAACTCCGCCCCGCGGCTCCATCTTTCCAGTTCCCTTCGCGCTCCCGCCCGCCAGAAAATCGCTCCACATCCCCGAGCAGTTGGAGGTTTCATGCGTCGCTTCGTGCTCGCCGTCACCAACGCTCTCGCCCTCACCACTGCCCTCCTCCTCGGCGCCTCGTCGCTCGTGCGCGCGCAGGCGGGTGAGGCGCTCATCAAGCAACTCGGCGCATCGATCGCCGTCCCCAATCCAACTTTTCCCGCCGACAAGTCGCTCACGTATCGCATTGCCTGGAACGTGACCGATGCGCCGGAGAAGCCCGCGGAGATCGCGCCCGGCTTCCGCCGCCCGGCCAACTTCCTCACCATGACCGACGCCGAGGGCGTGCCGCGCGGCCAGGTGCACCTCGCGATCATCGTCTATGGGCCGGCCACCAAGTCGCTCCAGCTCAACGCGCACTACAAGGCGGCAACCAGCGCCGACAATGCCAGCATTCCACTGCTGGAGGCGCTGAACCAGGCGGGGGTGCAGGTCATCGTTTGCGGACAGGCACTCGCGCACCTCAAGATCCAGCGCGAGCAGCTCCTTCCGTTCGTGAAGGTGGCCACCTCGGCCACGATGGCGCGCGCAACGCTGGCGGCGCAGGGCTACTCGACGTTCGCGCAGTAGACACAGACGCTTCCCACGTTTGGAACGTCCGGCGGTGTGCGTGCCGCGCGCGGCGCCGCCTATTGCACCACGAAGACCACGGCGGTGCGCCCCGGGATGGTGAACCGTCCGCTCACCGCATCCACGCGCGCCCTGGCGGCACGCCGGTCGGCGGCGCGCACGCCGCGGTGTACGGGATGGAGCATCCAACGCTTGCGCGCATCCTCCGGCACCGTGAGCCGCTTCTCGTCAGGCGAGACGTTGATGAGGTACAGGACCTCGCGGAATCGCGCCCCGGAGTAGCCGGCGCCGTCGAGATGCACCGCGAAGACGGTCGGATCCTGCGACGGCCCCGTGTTTCGGAACTGCAGGCGCTGCTGCACGTCGGCGGTTGAGCGCAGGCGAAAGAGAGTGGAACTCGACCGTATGCGGAGCAGGTCCAGCGCGGCATCACGCGTCCAGCGAATGTCCACCGGGCGCGGCGCAATCGACGTGTCGGCCAGCACCGGGCGCATCACGGGCCAGTCACCCTCGCTGCGATGCGCCGGCGGGAGCCCGGAGCCAAAGCCGTTACTCGTCAGGCTCCAATCGAGGCGATTGAACCAGTCGCCAGAGTCGAACGAGTCCTTGTCCAGCGACTTGGAGCGGAGGATCTCGATCCCTGCGTGCAGGTAGGCAATCCCCTGGCTCAGCGCGACGAAGGCGATGCCCAGCAGCTGCACGCGCGCGCGCTCCTCGCGTGACGTACCGCGCGGGAGGCGCAGCGCACCCAGGTCGAAGAGGGTGAGGTTGTCGTGATTCTCGACGTAGTTCACCACTTCGCCCGGCTCCTGCGCGTAGCCCGCCGGTTGCCCGGCGTATTCGTACGCCGACATGGCACGCGTGACGCCGTCGCTCCCTTGCAGCTGGGCGTCACGCAGCGTCCCCGCCAGTCCGATGCGCGCCAGGTCGGCGCTACGGCGCAGCTCCGCGCTGCGATCGCGCGGCTCGGTGCTCCCGTTGGGGGCATAGTGCAGTCCGTTGAGCACCCCCTGGTTCTGCACCAGCGCCGCGCCGCCGTCGCAGCACCCGCCACCGCGCAGCGCGTCGCGCCCGCGGTCGCTGAACGTCGCGATCCCGCTGCCACCCAGCGATCGCTGCGACGCCTGCACAAAGCGCGCACCGTCGGCCACCTCGCCAAAGTTCCACCCCTCGCCCAGGAGCGGGATGTGCCGCCCGGCCGCCTCGTTCACCGCGAGCTGCAATGCCTCCATGGCCGCGCGCGGCTGGTGCCCCATGAGGTCGAAGCGGAACGAGTCGATACGGTAGTGCCGGGCCCACGTCGCCGCCGACTCGATCATCAGCTTCGCCATCATCGCGTGCTCGGTGGCCGTGTTCTCGCAGCAGGTGGAGTGCACGACCTTTCCGTCGCCATCCAGGCGGTGGTAGTAGCCGGGGACGATGCGGTCGAGCACCGCGCGCGCGTCCTGTCCAGCGGCAAAGGTGTGGTTGTACACCACGTCCATCCCGACGCGCAGCCCGGCGGCGTGCAGCGACTGGACCATCGCGCGGAACTCTCGCGTGCGTAGGAAGGGGTCGTCGGCGTCGGTGGCGTAGCTCCCTTCGGGGACGGTGTAGTGCCAGGGATCGTATCCCCAGTTGAAGCAGTCGCGTTCGCGCACCGCGCTCACGGCGCGCTGCTGCTCCTCGGCGTTTGGGGAGGCCGCCGGTATGACCGGCGTGACGCACCCCTTCTCGGGGACCGTGGAGAGGTCGTAGGCGGGGAGGAGATGAATGTCGGTAATGCCAGCCTGCCGCAACGCTCGCAGGTGGCGCATTCCCGCCGAGCGCGGCTCGGTGAAGGCGAGGTACTTGCCGCGCCAGGCGGCGCGCACGGTGGCATCGTTCGCCGAGAAGTCGCGGACGTGCAACTCGTAGACCGTGAGGTCGGTCGGGTCGGCGAGCGCACCTGGGCGTGGTGCGCTGCGCCAACCGACGGGCTGCGTGGCCAGGTCGTCGAGCGAGAGAAGGACGCTCGCCGCGGAGTTCGCGGTGAGTGCCACCGAGTAAGGATCGGTGACGCGATTGCGCACGATGCCGATTCCCGCGACAAGGACGTCGACCGCGTAGTGATATCGCGCGCCACGCACGTCGCCGTCGACGCGAGCGCGCCACGTCCCCGTGACGGTGTCGAGCGCCAGCGCCACCGCCGACTCTTCGCTGCTCGCGCCTGGCGACGACAGGCACAGCGTGACCGCGCGCGCCGTCGGCGCCCAGACCGCGACGCGCGCGCCTTGCCGCCCGTCAGCCACAAGAGTCGCGCCCAGGTCGCCCACGCCGGCCGCGGCGGCGTAGAGATCGTCGAGCGCGCCGGGAAGCTGGATCCCGGTGGCCGCGATCACACGCCCCTCCGCATCCTCGCGCACCAGGAGCAACTGGTCCCGCAACCGCGCCCCCTGCACGCCGCGCGCGCCATCGCCAAGCGTTAGGCGCGCCCCCGCCGGGACAAAGGCAAAGCGCGAAGCAATGGCCGATGGGAGCGCCGCCCCGTCGGGACCGAGCGCGATACGCTCGTCGCTCCCCTGCACCGGGGAGCCGACGTCGGCGCGCAGCGCCGCGGCTCGTGAGCGATACAGGGCGTACCGCCCCTCCGCCGGCGCGCCCGGCCATTGCAGCTGCGTGGCGCTGAGCCAGTAGGCGCGTGCGGTAGCGTCGCCACGCGCGGCGCGGACCAGGGTGTCGGCGGCGACGGCAGGACACGCCGGCGGTGGCGATTGTGCCGGCGTCGCGCGGGCCATGGCCAGGAGCAGCAACAATGGCAAACGGCGCGCGCTACCCCTCTGCTCCCGGCTCAAGCGGCGCTACCTCGCCAGCGGATCAGGCCGCAACTGGAAGTGGAAGACCTTGCTGGTCTGCCCGGCACCGCCCTCCATATGGAAGGGGGCGCGGGTACTGATGGTCGCCCAGAGCCCGCGTCCCTTCCAGCCAGCGTTGGGGTCGTCGATCCGCCCGTCGAGCCACTTGGTGTAGAACCCCACAGGGTACGGGACGCGCAGCACCACCCACTTTCCGTCCTTGAGGACGAGCAGCCCTTCGGCTGCATTCCCGGTGTTGATCGGGACGTTGCGCCCGAGGCCAAAGGTGTCGTGCTGGTCCACCCAGGTGTAGTACGAAGCTTCCACGCTCCCATCGTCGGTGACACCCTGGAACTGCGGCATCGGCTCCTTGTAGAAGGTCCACCCTTCGGGGCAGTGCTGACCCGTGGCGGTGGGGCCGTTGAGCGCCCCCTTGCACTTGCGCCGGTCGAACGATGCCATGTGCCCGCTCGCCATCGCCGCCCAGAACACACCATCGCGGTCGACGTCGCCGCCGCGCGGAGAGTAACCGGCCACCGGCTTCCCATCCTTCATTGGTGGCTCGAACAGCTCTGCGAGCGCGGTGGCGGGCGGGTTCGTTCCCGGCGATAACCTAACGAGCGCTCCGGGATAGCCCAGCGACGTCCCCCAGACGGAACCGTCGGGCGCCGGTGCCACCGAGTACAGCCCGGCGTTCACCCGTTTGTCCTTCGTCGGCTCGATTGGGCGCGTCGGCTCCACGTACTCGTCGCGCTTCCCGTTACCGTTGGTGTCGAGGATGAGCGCCGTCCACCCTTGCGATCCCTGCTCATCGAGTGTGGCGTCGAACTTCTTCGTGTCGAGCCAGCCGACCACCGGGCCGCCCCCGCTGGTCCACAGCGTGTTGTTGGCATCCTCGGCGAACATCAGGTGGTGTGTCCCGAAACAGGTGCTGATGTGCGTGAGCTTCTTCGTCGCGGGGTCGTACATGGCGAGATGCCGTCCGCTGCGCTGCACGGGAAACAGCCGAGCCGACGGGTGCAACGATCCGGCCTTGCACCAGTCGGGATTGTCCGACGGGCGCACCGCCGAGGTGATCCACACGCGCCCGCGCGCATCCATCATCGGATTGTGCACGTTGTTCCTCGACGTCCAGATCGCTTCCGTCCCCCAGAATGGCGACGGCTGGTCGGAGTCCTGGTTCGAGGCGGGGGGCGTTGACGGGTCGCGCACGGTGAGCGGGACGCGGCTCGCCGTGTTGGTCCTGGGGTCGAGGACGGGGAGATAGTCGGCGCTCAGCTCGAGGGCGCCATACATCTTGCCGAAGGCGTTCACCGTGGGGCGGCGCCGGTCGGTGGAGACGAGGTCGTGCAGGTACGCCTTGGGGTCGGCCCAGTCCCACTGGGTGATGACGACGTTGCGCTCGATACCCGCGGGGCGCGGCGGCGCCGGCGGGACCTCGCCAGCCGCAACGCGCGACGTCCAGTCGCCAAACATCGCCAGCGCACGCGATCCTCCCATGGACTGCACGGTGTTGGCCATCTGTCCCCCCGCCTGCCCCGAGCGTATGCGCCGCGCCCACGCCTCGGCGTGCGTGCCGAAATCGCCGAGCTGTGGCGGGATGGTGCGCGTTCCCCTGGTGCCAAGCTGGTGGCACGCCGTGCAGCCGCCGGACTTGATGATCCGGAGCCATTGCGACTGGTCCTTGATGATCGGATCGATCCCGTTCCCTTGCGCCCCCGTCCCGGGGAACTCCTCCTTGCCGGGGACGCGCAGCAGCGAGTACCAGTAGCCGGCCGGGTAATACTCCGCGGCGGCGCGCGCGTTAGGCGCGGGGACGGCGGTGAGGTCGAGCTGCTGTCCCGGCTTGGCGCGCGAACGCGGCGAGTCCACCAATCCGTAGCCGCGCACCCACACGTCGTAGCTGGCAGCGGGGAGGTCGGGGATGAGGTATCGCCCGCGGTCGTCGGTGACGACGATCTTGGCCAGGCGCGTGGGGAGGTCGCGCGTCTCGGCGATCACCCAGACGCCCCCTTCGGGGCCCGACGGGCCGGTGACCGTCCCCGCGATGTCGTCACGATCGATGCGCACGGGCTGTGCGCCAGCGCCATGGGGTGCGAAAGCGGCGCCTGAAGCGAGCAGGACGACGACGCTGGACAGGCATCGACGAGCAACGACGGGGTGCGACATGGCGACGACCTCGCGAACGGGCGAGCGCGACGGGACGGGAGGGGAGACGGCCACGTTGAAGCGTGGGGCAGCCGTTCGTCAAGCGACGGACGCTTCGCCCCCGTATAGTCGCCTTCCGCCGGGCACGATTTCGCACCCCCACCCCGCCTTGCGGGAGACCGATTCCGTATTTATTCGTACTTCCAGAGATAATACAGGAGCGAACATGGCACTCGGGGATCTGGAACAGTTGGTGATGCTGGCGCTGCTGCGCCTGGGCGAGGACGGCTTTGGCGCGGCGGTGCAGCGCGAGATCGCCGAGCGCTCCGGGCGCGACGTCACGTTAGGTGCCGTCTATACGGCGCTTGCCAGGCTGGAGGAGAAGGGCTTCGTGCGCTCGTACGTGGGCGACCCGCTCCCGCAGCGCGGCGGTCGCCGGCGGCGACACTACGAGGTCCGTCCCGAAGGGCGCGTGGCCATCGCCGAAGCCTGGCGCGCCATGAAGGCGCTCTCGCGCGGTCTCACCACGCAGCTCGATGGATGATGCCGGCCCCACCGCGTCTCGCCATCTGGCTCCTCGAGCGCCGCGTCCCCGCGCATGAGCGCGAGTACCTCGTGGGCGACCTGGTGGAGACCTTTCACGCCACGTGTGCAAACGCTGGCGTGCGCCAGGCGCAACGCCGCTTCTGGCGCGAGACGCTGGCCGCCTCGTTCCGCCGTCAGGACGACCCTAACGCGATCCCGTTCACGCGAGGCATCATGTCGGACATCGGTTTCCATCTTTCACTCGCCGCACGGCGCCTGCGCCGCTCACCGGGCTTCACCCTCACGGCGTCGCTGACACTCGCGCTGGGGGTGGGCGCGGCGTGCGCGATTGCAGCCATTGCGCGCCCGGCCTTGTGGGGGCCGCTCCCCTTCCGCGACGCCGATCGCATCGTCACGCTGCGTGAGGGGGGCCGGGGCGGGGCCGCCAGCCGCCTGGGGTTCCTGACCATGGCCGATCTTCGCGACAACACCCCCGCCCTTGCGGCGGTCGCGGCCGTCAGCGACTGGTCGCCGACCATGACGAGCGAAGGCGACGCCGTGCGACTGACGGGGCTCTCCGTCTCGGCGAACTTCCTTGACGTGATGGGGACGAGCGTGGCGCTCGGGCGCCCGTTTGCACCCGACGAAGACCGACCGAACACGAACAGGGTCGTCATCCTGTCGCACGGCATGTGGCAACACCGCTTTGGTGGCGACTCATCGATCGTGGGGCGCACCATCCGCCTTGGCGACGTCGAGCATCGCGTAGTCGGCATCCTCCCGGCGCGCGACGAGAGCGTCCTGCGCCCGGGCAGCGAGATCCTTCGCCCGCTCGGCTACGCCGACACCTCCAACTCGGCATGTCGCGACTGCCGTCACCTGCAAGCCGTCGCTCGCCTTGCCGATGGCGTCCCGCTATCGGCCGCGGTGCGCGACGTCGACCGCCACTTCGCCACGATGCGCACCGCCTACCCCGGCAAGTACGGGACCAACCAGATTGTCGTCACCCCGTTGCGTGACGAGCTGGTCGAGCAGACGCGCGGTCCGTTGCTCGCGCTGCTTGGGGCGGCGGCGCTCCTCGTGCTCATCGCGCTCGCCAACGTCACCAACCTCTTCCTGGCGCGCGGCATCCAGCGAGGGACCGAGGTAACCATCCGCGCCGCGCTCGGTGCCACTCGCTGGCGTCTCGCGCGTCACACGCTGCTGGAAGCGCTGCTCGTCTCCACGTTAGGCGGGCTGTTCGGCTTCGCCCTCGCCCACGCAGTGCTCGACGGGTTGCTTTCGCTGGCGCCCCGTTCGCTCCCACGACTCGACCAGGTGCGCCTCGATGCACCGCTCGTCGCCCTTGCCGTCTCGCTCGTCTTCGTCCTTGGCGCCGTGAGCGGACTCGTTCCCGCATTCTTCCTCCACACCTCGCGCATTCGGGAGCGACTCGTCACGACGGCGCGCACCGTCGCGCGCGGCGGGCACGACTTCGTGCGACGCTCGCTCGTCGTCTCCGAACTCGCGTTGTCGCTGCTCCTCCTGTTTGGGGCAGGGATCCTCGTGCAGAGTGTCCAGCGCCTGCTCGCGGTCGACGTAGGCTTCATCACCGACGACCGCATCGAGTTCTCGATCAGCGCGACCGGGACGAGCTTCGCCTCGGACGAGCTTACCTGGCAGCTCTGGCGCGAGGTGCTCGCCGGGGTGCGCGCCATTCCGGGTGTGACCTCGGCGGCGCTGACGTCGCAGCTCCCGCTGTCGGGCGACTACGACCGGTTCGGGATCCGTTGGGAAGATGCGTCGCTCAACCGCAGCGCGATGGACGGCGACGGATACCGTTTCGCCGTATCGGCCGACTACGCGCGCATCATGGGGCTGCGTCTCGTGGCGGGGCGGTTCTTCGAACCAGGCGACGTGGCCGGGCGCGACAGGGTCGCCGTGATCAACGAGTCGATGGCGCGGCGGCAGTTCGGTGACCGCAGCCCGTTAGGCCAACGCCTCCGCATGGGACCACCAGACGCGCCGTTTCGCACGGTGGTCGGCGTGGTCAGCGACGTGCGTCACCCCACACTCGACACGGAGGGGATCCCGGGACAGCTCTATCTTCCGATAGAACAGAACCCGTTCGCCGACTCATACATGCGCCTCGTCGTGCAGTCGCCGCTGGACGCCGAGGTGATCATCCGCCAGGTGCGCGACGTGATTCGCACGGTGAACCCCGCGGTCCCGATCGCCGAGGTGTCGACGCTCACTGCCCTCCTCGAGCGCGCAACGTCGCAGCGGCGATTCGCCGAGCGACTCTTCCAGTCGTTTGCGCTGGCCGCGCTCGTGCTTGCGGCGGTGGGAATTTTCGGCGTTTTCTCCGGGATGGTGGGGGAGCGCGTGCGCGAGATCGGGGTACGCTCGGCGTTAGGCGCGACGCGCGAACAGATCCTCGGTCATTTTCTATCGCAGGCGAGCGGGCTGGCGGTGACGGGGATCGTCATCGGCGCCGTGGGGAGCTACCTCATGGGAGAAGCGCTGCGCCCGCTCGCCTTCGGCATCTCGCCGCGTGACCCCATCACGATCTCCATCGCCGCGCTCGCGCTCGGCGTGGTCGCGCTGGCCTCGACGATGGGGCCAGCGTGGCGTGCGTCGCGGATCGAGGCGATGGAGGCGTTGCGAAGCGAGTGAGGGGCGGACGGGAGACGGGGGACGGGAGTGCGCGCGGCAGAGCCGCGCGCGGGGGGGGGCGATTGTGTGGGCTGTTTGCTGGCTTTAGAGCCGCTTTTCATCATCGACTTCGAGGCGCTTCCGCCGCCGCCGATCGGGTCGCCGGGGGGGAGCTGCAATGGCGGGGCGGGAATCACCTGCTCGGCGCGGTTCTCCCAGCGGCGAATGTCGGCCAGTGCCGCTGACTGCTGCGCCGTGCGCGCGGCGACGTCGATGCGCTCCAGGCGAAGGGCCAGCTTCCCCAGGCGGTCCGTGAGGACGGTGCGCGCGTCGGGTGAGACGTCGGCGCGGCTCCCCATTCGCATCAACTGGTCGATGACGACGCGCTGTGTGGTGCGCAGGACCTGCGCGCGATACCGGTCGCTGGGAACCGGCGCGTCCCACGTCACGGCGACCAGGCGGTCGACCACTTCCTCGAGCGAGGGGTAGTCGCCCATGCTCCCGTACGACACCAACCGCGTCATGCGTGCCGGGTGTAGGATCTCGCCCACGGTGAACGCCGCCGAGGCCTCGACAGCCGCAATCGGGTCGAACAGCACATCGCTGCGTCGGGCGAACGATTCGCCTTCCTCGTACCGGTCCGCCGGGGGCGGGATCATCTTCACGATGCGGTCAGGAAGGGCGAGGAAGTCGACCGAGAGTGTGCCGAGGATCGTCTCCAGTGCACGCCGTTGCTCGGCGCCCGCGATGATCGTGAGCGGGGGCTGCCCATCGCCGCGGATGGCGTTGGTGTAGTCGGCTCCCCCCAGCGACTGCACTGCTGCGCGCAGTTGGAATCGGTGATGCATGTACAGCGGGAGGAGGACAAACTCCAGCTTCGAGATCGGCTCCCCCGGGCGAATGACCTCCGGCCCGAACTTGTCGAGTCCAATCTGCCGGATGCGCATCTCCTCGACGAGCTGGTCGACGAGGTTGGCGCCGTTGTCCCACACCGAGGCGTACTGGTGCCCCGCGCCGATGAAGTTGTTGTTGGTGTAGCCCACGTAGCGCAGCCCGCGCTTGACGCCGGCGTCGGCAATGTCGCGCAGCGCCTTGGCTTCGTCGGTCCCGGCGGGGAAGTCCTGGTAGAGCCAGGTGACGGAGAGTTTGTCGTAGTCGCCGATCCCCGCCGCGTAGGCGTTGGAGAGGTCGATCCCTCCCTGTGGAGTGATGCGGGGGAGCGGGGCCGGGTAGTCCATCACCGTGGAGCGATTCTGCGCACTGCCGATGTAGTTGTGCGGAAAGCCTAACGTGTGCCCCACCTCGTGCGCCGAGAGCTGCCGCACGCGCGCCAGCGCCATCTGCAGCGCATCGCCCTTCTCCGCCACGGCAGCCAGGTACTCCACGCTCGGTGCATCCTCGAACTCGGCGTCGTTGTCGCCGCCACCAGGGCCGAACGGCGCGACCATCCCCACGCCGTGCAGGTAGTCCTGCCGCAGGCGGAGCGAGCCGAGGTTCACGTTGCCGCGCAGAATCTCACCCGTGCGCGGGTCCTCGACCGTCATCCCGTACGAGTAGCCGCGCGTGCGGCGATGGTTCCAGTGGATCAGGTTGTAGCGAATGTCGTCCGGGTCGGCGCTGTCGGGGAGGACGGCGACCCGGAACGCGTTGATGAAGCCCGCCGCCTCGAACGCCTGGTTCCACCAACTCGCCCCTTCCACGAGCGCGCTCCGCACCGGTTCGGGGATCCCCGGGTCGACGTAATAGGTGATGGGAGTGACGGGTTCCGACCTTGCGGCTGACGGGTTCCGCTTCTTGAGGCGGAAGCGTGACGCGAAGTGGCGGAAGATGTCCTGGTCGACGGGCTGCGCGAAGTCCATCACGTCGGGGCCGTTCACGCCGATGCGCGGATCGGAGAATCGCGGCGTGTAGCCGGCATCGGGGAGCGCGATGAACGAGTGATGCTGTCGCAGCGTCACCGCCTCACCCGTCGCCGCCACTCCCTGCACCAATGGGCCGGGGTTGCTGCTGGTGAAGGTGAGCAGCGCCTCGACCTCGGTGTTCTTCGGGAATGACTTGATGGCCGCCGGATAGAGCGTGCTGCGCGACGCGTCGAGCGAGAAGGAGCCCTGCCCCGATCGCGCCAGCGTCTGGATCACGCCGCGTGCATCGCGAAGGAAGAACGCGGTAGCATCCACCAGCACGCTGTTCCCGGTTTGGGCCACCACGTCGAAGCCCCAGTGCACCGACGGCGCGAAGGCATCGCGCACCGCCTCCACCTCGCGCGGGTTGGTGCTGTTGCGCGCCTGGAAGCGATAGTTAGGCTCGAGGAGGAGGACGCGCGGCCCCGTCTTCTTTGCCGCGAGGACATATGTCCCTCCCAACTGCCCGCGATCGATCCCCACCGGGTTGCTCCCCAGCCCCGACGCCATCGACACCTGGTAGAGGAACTCGGTGTCGAGATGGTCAATCTCCCAGTAGAGCCTGGCCGTCGCCTCATCCCAGTACAGGGTAAAGAAGCCGGGCATCGCCTTCATCCCCGCGGTGCGCTCGGCGATGGTGGGAACGGGCTTCGCCTGCGCAGCGAGTGCGCGAGCGCCGAGCGAGGTCGCAACGAGGACCAGGGCGACGAGGGCAAGGTCGGCGACGAGTCGCCGGACGGCGCGCGACGTGAGGCGATGCTGCCGCAGCGTGGAAGAACGATCCTGCATGCCGTGCACCTTGAGCGTGTGATGGAGGAGAGCCTGGCGCATGCGAACTCGAGCGAGTTGCACGCGCAGACGTTATCGCGACGCGGGGCGCCCCGCCATACGGCGAAGCGCCCCGCACCTGCATTCTCGCGCCCCCGGCGCCGCGGCCCGCCGAGTCCGCGCTAGCTCCCGCACTCCCCTGCGTTCACCGATGAATTTACCCCCCCGCTGGTCGCGCTCGCCGCCGTCGCGTCCACGATGTCGGCGGCGCGCGACTTGGGCAGCGTGTAGAGCGTCGATCGGTTCAGGTTTCCATCCGGATTGGTCAGGATGTCGAGGCAGGCCACGAGGTCCGAATGCACGAGGACCATCGGCGTGGTCCAGTAGTAGCTCGACCCGATGGTATGGAGGTAGAGGACGAGTCCACCGTCGGATCGCAGCGCCGCCGGCCGCACGATGATCTGGCTCTTCGAGTTCCCGCCGACCATGCCAAGGCGAACGCGCGAGCTGATGCCGGCGGAAGTCAGCGAGTAGATGTTGACGTCGAAGAAGCCGCTATTGCGGACATAGAGCGTGATGGGCGTGAGGACGGGCTCCGGCGCCTGGCCCTTGCCGCGGTGACACCCCACGCCCAGGGTGACCGCCGAGAGAATCGCCACCCCGAGGGCGGCGCGTTGTACCGTACGCATATCGTCGGCTCGTGGACGATGATGCGGTGGTACCCCGGCGTGCGAACGGGTTCCGCCGTCTCGTGGCTGGTTGTGCATTCGTGCCTTGCGCGCTGCCGTCATGCCGCGAAGAACGATCCGGGGCCCCCGGTGTCGGAGGTCGCACCCGGGGGTTAGGTTGGCGGCCCGACCGTCGAGTGGCCGCCACCCACACCCCTTCTCCCCTCCGGAGGGTTGCCTGCACGAGCATGTCGAGAAAGCGCTCCGGTCGCTCATCGCCGACGACGGCGACCGCGACCGCCTGTTGCACGAGCTTGCTGTCGAAGCCATTCCGCCTGGGAGCGTCTTGCGCACCGTGGGAGAGACGGTGCGCGACCTTATCGTCGTCGAGTGCGGCGTCGTCGAAGTCGAGACGCCGGGCGAGCTCCCGCGCTGGGGGACGCGCGGCGCGGTCATCGGGATGGCCGAGTCGCTGCTCGGCGCCCCGTCGCCATCGAGCGTAACGGCGATTCGCCATTCGCGCGTCGCACGTCTCCCGGCGCGTGCCATTTGGGAGCAGGGCGGCGGGGCGACTGGCGCGTTTGCCCTCTCGCAGCTCACGCGCTCGAGCACCATTGCACAGGCGCGCGACGAGGGGCTGCATACCGTCCCCCCTGACCCGCTCGTGATTGCCGTCATCCTCGAGGCGCTCGATGACGCGCGTGCGGTGCAGCTGGCGTCGCTGCTGGAGGCGGCGGTGGCCGGGATCACGGGTGGTCGCCTGGTGCGCCTCACCAATGCCGCGGCACACGCGTCAGTTGCCCTCGCCGACGAGTTGGCTGAGTGCGAGGCGGGGGCGGAGACGGTGGTCTACCTCGTCACAGCAGGAACGGGAGAGCGCGGCGCAGCGGTCACCGCGCACGCCGATCGCGTCATCCTCGTGCAGCCGCTCCTCGCCAGTGCTCCCGGTTCGCCGGCGCGCAATGTCGCTTGCGACGGCGCACCGCGTCGTCATACCGAGGTGGTCTACGTGGAGAGCGGTACGCAGTCGACGGCCGAGTCGACGCGCCGCATGCGCGCCCCCGCGCGCGTAAAGCGCACGCACCTCCTTCCCGAGCCGTCGGCGGCGCGCCTCGAGTTGCTCCTGGCGGGTATTCGCCAGGCGGCGCGCTCGCACGACAGGCTGCGCGACTTCGAGGTCTTCGCAGAGCTCACGCCGGCCGAGCTGGCATGGGTGCAGCGCGCCCTGCGCTGGGACCGTGTGGACGGGGGAAACGTCCTCGTGCGCCAAGGGGAACGGAGCGAGGCGCTCTGGCTCCTGCGTGCCGGACGCCTTGAGGTGGTGCGAGAGTCCAGCGGCCGGCAGCAGCATCTCGCCACGCTCGGCCCGGGGTCGGTGGTCGGAGAGGCGGCGCTCCTGTCCGGTGTGCCGCAGAGTGAGTCGGTGCGCGCGGTGCGCGACAGCACCGTGGCGCGACTGGAGCGTGAACAGGTCCTCTCGCTGATGGAGCGCTCGGTCGGCTTCGCGCGGGTGATGGCGCGCGTCATCGCCCGCGATGTCGTCACGCGCTCGTTTGGCGAGGGCGACCCCGGGGTCAAGCGCGGGCGCACGATCTCCATCATCCCGCTCGCCGAGCCGGGACGCGTGCGCGCCTTCGCCGCGCAACTCGCCGAGGCAATGCGACACGCAGGCTCCGACACCACGGTGGTCGACACCGCGCGCCTCGACTCGGCGTTAGGCGCGCAGGCGTCGACGACGCGGCGTGGCGACGTGGGCGACGCCGAGATCATCGCCTGGCTCAATCGGTTGGAGGAGCAGCACGAGACGGTCATCCTCGTGTGCGGCAGCGAGGTTGACTCGTGGGCGCGGCGCGCGGTGCGGCAGAGCGATGCGCTCCTGTTCGTGACCGATGCCAGTGCCTCGCCGGCCCGGCGATTGGTGGAGGCGGGGCTTCTTGCCGTCCCCACCATCGCCGCCGCGCCTCGCGGCTCAGGACACGACGGCGCGCCGGAACAGGCGATCGGCGCCACTGCCTTCGCCGGCGCCTGTCACCTGGTCTTGTTGCAGCCGGCGGGGATCGGCGAGGCGCGCGGGACGGCCGCGTGGCTGGCCGAACGCGCGTCGCACACGCACCACCACCTGCGCGAGGGGTCGCGCGAGGACCTCGACCGCCTCGCGCGTCGCCTCACGGGGCGCGCCGTCGCCATCGCCTTTAGCGGCGCGGCGTCGCGCGCGCCCGCGCACTTCGGCGCGGTGCGCGCCATGCGCGAGCACGCGCTCCCCATCGACGTCATGGCAGGGAGCAGCTCCGGCGCCGGCGTCGCCGCGCTCCTCGCCTGCGGGTGGTCGTACGAGGCGACGCTGGCGCACGCGCTGCGCATCATCAAGGACGGCATCCCGACGCTCCGGCAGTTCCAGCCGCCCTACACTGCGCTTACCAGCGGCAAGGAAGCGGGAGAGGTGCTGCAGGCCGTCTTTGGGGAGCGGCAGCTGGAGGATCAGCTCGTCCCGGTCACGATCACCGCGGTCGACATCCGACGCCATCGCCTCGCGCTGTATCGGCGAGGCCCCATCTGGAAGTTACTGCGCGCCTCGGGGTCGCTCCCCCTCCTCTGGCCCCCCGTGTGGCACGAGGAGGAGCTCCTGGTCGACGGAGCGATCCTCAACTACCTCCCGATGGACGTCTTCGGCGAGGAGGTCGCCTTCGGCCTGACGATCGGGAGCAACCTCGAGATCTCTTCCAAGCCGGGCGAGCCGGCCTTCGCGAACACGATGCGCTACGGAACGTGGATAAGCGGGTGGCGCTACCTGTGGCGGCGCCTGACGGGAAAGAAGAAACCGCGTCCCCCCCGCATCGTGGAGATCCTGTACCACGCGATGGCGATCCCGAGCTTCCACCAGCAGGCGGCGATGGAGCGCCTGGGGGAGCGGGAGAACGTCTGCATCCTCACGCCGCCTTTAGGCAGCTTCGGGCTGTTCGGCGCGGACGCGGAGGTGGGGAAGCAGCTGGAGCGCGAGACGCACGCGTATGCGCGCGAGGCGCTGGCGCCGGTCGCGGCGCGATGGCGGGAGCGGCGTGGGCACGCGTAGCGCTGCGTCCCTCCAGCCAATGCGAACCTACCCCTCCGCATCGCGCCCGAAGTCGCGCGTCATCTCCACCATCGTGCGCCGAAAGCCGGCGCGCGCGAAGAGCCGCTGCGCCTCGGCGTTCCGCTCGGCCGTGGACAGGACGATCTGCGAGATGCCGCGCGCGCGGAGCGTGTCGATGGCCGCGGTGAGGAGCTGCTCGCCCACACCGCGCCGCCGGAACTCGGGGGCGACCAGGATGTCCTGCAGGACACCGGCGGGGCCACGCAGCGACATGTAGTCGTGCCCTTCGTCGGTGGCGTACACGTAGCCGATCACGTCGCCGTGGTCGTCGGCCACGAGGACGATCGACTTGGGATCGTCGAGCTGGCGGATGAGGAAGCTCGCGTAGTCCGCCGGCGTGCGTTCGCGCGTGGGGATGAAGCGCCGCTCGTCGAAGCCATGGTGCTCGTCGACGAGGAGCGCGCCAAGCCGGCCCAGTCGGGGGAGGTCGGCGCGGATGGCGGGGCGGATGGTGGTGTCGCTCGGGGCGTTAGGCGTCATGGTGGCGCACTCGGTCGGTTGGCGTCAGCGATGCCCATGCTCGTCAGGCAGGTCGGTGGCGACGGCGGCGCGCGCCCCCGCCCACGCAGCGTCGGGATCCGCCATGTCGAGCCAGTCGATCCCGCCATGGAAGCGAGCCTGCAGCACCTCGTACTGCTTCTGCTTGTCGGCGTCGGGATGCACCCAGTCGTGCAGGTAATACACCTTGTGGATCCCCGCCTGCAACATCTCCTTGGTGCAACCAAAGCACGGGCGCACGGTGGTGTAGAGCGTCGCCCCTTCCACCGCGATCCCGAAGCGCGCCGCCGCCAGCAACGCATTCTGCTCGGCGTGCACGCAGATGCAGAGGTCGTACGCGGTGCCGGAGGGATACGTGTCGCGATTGGCGCAGCGGTGGCAGCCACCCGCCGAGCAGTTGGTCATCCCCTCGGGCGTCCCGTTGTAGCCTGACGAGACGATGCGCCGGTCGCGCACGATGATCGCACCGACCTTGAGCCCCGTGCAGTCGGCCCGGGCGCGCACGGCCATGGCGATTCCCATGAAGTAGGTGTTGCGATCGGGGCGAACGAGCGCGGGCATGGCGGTGAGTGGGCGAGGCGGCTGGGCAGGTGGCGCTGCGGCGTGCCTGAAAGGTGACGGTTCGGCGACGGCCCGCACAACCGACCAAGCGCCCGAAACGGCGTCGGCAGCGCGTGCAAACCTTCCGACCAGGCTCGCCTGTCCGAAGGGGAGGTTCTCCCACGCCTAGCCCCTTCGCCGCTCCCCCTCGCCGCCGATGCGCGACCTTCGCTACGCCATCCGCTCGCTGCGCACGACGCCGTTCGTCAACGCCGTGGCCATCCTCTCGCTGGCCCTGGGCATTGGCGCCAACGCCGCCATTTACTCGCTCTTCGACCAGATGCTCCTGCGTCCGCTCCCGGTGGCGAACCCTGAGGCGCTGGTGAATCTCGAACTCCCCGGCCCCATCCAGGGGAGCGACTCGTGCAACCAGTCGGGGTGTGGCGACGGGATCATCTGGAGCTATCCGATGTTCCGCGACCTCGAGCGCGCCGACCACGGGCTGGCGGGGATCGCCGGGCTTCGCATCTACGGCGCCAGCATCGCCCTCGGCGACGAACCCACGGTGGGCGACGGAATGCTCGTCACGGGGAGCTTCTTCTCCACACTCGGGCTGCAACCCGCCGTTGGACGCCTCATCCAGCCCAAGGACAACGAGCCGGGGAGCGACAACATGGTGGCGGTGCTCAGTCACCGCTTCTGGCAGGATCGCTTCCAGGGAAAGCGCGATGCGGTGGGGCAGCTCCTGCGACTCAACGGGCGCGCCTTCACCATCATCGGCGTCGCCCCCGAGGGGTTTGATGGGCCCACGTTAGGCTCGCAACCCCTCGTCTACACACCCATGCAGTCGCGCGTCTGGGTCGGTGACTACAAGGGGCTGGAGAACCGCCGCGACTACTGGGTCTACGTCTTCGGGCGCCTCAAGCCGGCGGTGACGATGGAAGCGGCCAAGGCGTCGCTCGACCGCATCATTGCCCCAATCCTCACCGACGTCGAGGCGCCGCTGCAGCAGGCGATCAGCGAGGCGACGCTGAAGCGTTTCAAGGAGAAGCGCGTGGTCCTCAAGCCGGGCGCGCGCGGGATGAGCTCGATGCAGGGGGAAGCGCGCACCCCGTTGACGATGCTCTTTGCCATCACCGGGGTCGTCCTCCTCATCGCCTGCGCCAACATTGCCAACCTCCTCCTGGCCCGCGGTGCCAACCGCGCCACGGAGATGGGGGTACGGCTCGCCCTTGGCGCCTCGCGCTCGCGCCTCGTCAGGCAGCTCCTGGTGGAATCGCTCGTCCTGGCGGCACTCGGCGGTTTGGTGTCGCTCCTCGTGGCGCGCTGGACGCTGCAGGGCATCGCCGCGATGCTCCCGCCGGAAGGGGCGACGACACTCGCCTTCACGTTGCAGCTCCCGGTGCTCCTCTTTGCCGGCGCGCTCGCCGTGGCCACCGGCTTCCTGTTCGGTCTCTTCCCCGCCCTGCACTCCACGCGCGCCGATCTCATCTCGTCCATCCGCGCCGGCGCCGGCCAGATTGCCGGCGGCGTCGCCTCGCGCTTTCGCACCGGGCTCGCCGTCGCACAGATCGCGCTCTCCACCGCCCTGCTCGTCTCCGCTGGGCTCTTCCTCAAAAGCCTCGTCAACGTGAGCCGTGTCGATCTGGGGATTCGCGTCGACTCCGTGGCGACGTTCAGCGTCTCGCCGCTCCGTGTAGGGTACGATACGCTGAGAGCCAAGGTGCTCTACTCGCGCATCGAGGAGGAGCTGCGCGCCATGCCGGGGGTGACTGGCGTGACGTCGTCGATCGTCCCGCTCCTGTCGGGCGACAGTTGGGGGAACGATGTGCGCGTGCAGGGCTTCGAGTGCCTGCCCGATGTCGACTGCAACTCGCGCTACAACGCCATCGGCGCCGGCTACTTCACGATGATCGGGGCGCGCCTGGCGGCGGGGCGTGACTTCACGGCCAGCGACCAATACGGCGGCAGCCGAGTGGCGATCGTCAACGAGGCGTTCGTCGAGAAGTTCAAGCTGGGGCGAGAGGCCGTGGGGAAGTTCATGGGACGCGCCAGCGGCAACGACTCGCTCGGGATCCAGATCGTCGGCGTCGTCCCCAACGTGGCCTACAACTCCGCCAAGGGCGCGCCGCAGCCCGTCTTCTATCTCCCGTGGCAGCAGCAGGGGATCATTGGACAGATGTACTTCTACGCGCGGACGCGTCTCCCCGGCGACCAACTGGTGGCAGCGATTCCCCAGATGATGAAGAAGGTCGATCCCGCGCTCCCCGTGCAGGACCTCAAGACGCTGCCGCAGCAACTGCGGGAGAACGTCTTCCTCGACCGCATGATCTCCATCCTGTCGGCGGCCTTCGCCTGCCTGGCAACGCTGCTGGCCGCGGTGGGGCTGTACGGCGTGCTCGCCTACTCCGTGTCGCAACGCACGCGGGAGATCGGGGTGCGCATGGCGTTAGGCGCCGATCGTGGCCGCGTGCAATGGATGATCCTGCGCCAGGTCGCGATCATGGCCGGTGTGGGAGCCACCATCGGAGCGCTGGGCGCGCTCGGGATCGGGCGCGCGGCGCGCTCGCTCCTGTACGGGCTGGACGGGCACGACCCGCTCGTCTTCGGCGCCGCGGTGCTCCTGCTGGGTGCGGTGGCTATTGGCGCTGGGTGGGTGCCGGCGCTGCGGGCCAGCCGCACGCAGCCGATGCGAGCGCTGCGGTACGACTGAGAACTACTTACGGGGAAGCTTGTTCAGCGAAGGCTGGGGAGGACGGGAGCGGGCGCACCGTCACTCCCGCTCTCCCGCCTCCACCGCGTCCAGTTCGCGTTCGGCGGCTTCGTAGGCAAGCTCTACCTCGGCGCAGCGGAGTTCCAGCTCCTCGATCGAGACCAGCTCCACCAGGCGCTCCATCGTTCGCAGCAGGCCCGCCAGCTGCGTCGCCCCCACGTGGGCGCTGCTGCGCTGGAACTCGTGCGCGAGCCCCCGCACGGCCTGCCGATCGTCGGCGACCACCGAATCACGCAGCGCCTGCAACAGTTGTGGCGCCGATTGGCGATACCAGCGGATCGATGTGCGCCGCTGCGAGGGCGCGGTGGCCGAATCGCTCTCGCGGCGCAGCGATCCCACGTCGAGCGCCGAGCCCTGGCCCAGGATGCGATGCATCCGCTCGTTGGCCGGCGCGGCGTTGCGCGGTGGACGTTCCTCGCCCACGATGTCGTTCCAGACGGAGCTGGTCGTCCCGCTCTCCTGCCACGCGCCACGCCCGAGGGCGAGTGGGGCATCGGTGACTCCCTGCTCCAACTGTCCGCACCAGCGCCGGAAGACGACGAACAGCTCGTCGAGGCGGAACGGCTTCGAGAGGTAGTCGTCCATTCCCGCCGACAGGCACCGCTCGCGCTCCCCGTCGATCGCCGACGCCGTGAGGGCGACGATCGGGATGCGGCGCGCCTCATGTGAACGTTCGGCACGGATGACGCGCGTGGCATCGTAGCCGTCCATCTCCGGCATCTGGCAGTCCATGAGGATGATGTCGAAGTCGCGCTCCCGCGCCGCCTCCACCGCGTCAGCCCCTGTCGGTACGACGACCACGGCGCAGCCCAACGTGTCGAGGAAGGAGCGCGCCACGAACTGGTTGATGTCGTTGTCGTCCGCCAGCAGCACCCGTGTACCAAGGAAGGAGTTGCGCACCACGTCGCGCGTGTGGAGCTGCGCCTCCTCTGCCGTCGCCTCGTGCGCCAGCGCGTGCAGTACCGGCGCGGCGCTCCCGTCCAGGTTGCTCGCCTGGGAACCGCGCGCCTCGGTTGCTGCTGGCGGCGCGGCGTCTGCCACGCGGGGGGCGCCGCCGGCCGCGTCCACGCGGCGCACCCGCACGGTGAACCAGAACGTACTCCCCTGGCCCGACGCGCTTTCCACGCCCACCTCACCGCCCATCAGCTCCGTGAGCTTGCGGCTGATCGCCAGGCCAAGCCCCGTCCCGCCGTACTTGCGGCTGGTGCTGCTGTCGGCCTGCGTGAACGGCTCAAAGAGACGCGCCACCGTGTCGGCATCGACGCCGATTCCCGTGTCGCGTACCGCGATGCGCACCAGCATGCTGGTGCCGTCGTCCTCCTGGACGGTCGTGTCGATGCTCACCTCGCCACGCGCGGTGAACTTGATCGCGTTGCCCACCAGGTTGAGGATGATCTGCCGCACGCGCGTGGGATCGCCTCCCACCATGCGCCGCGCCGCCGGTGCCACCGTCGAGCGCAGCGTGATCTGCTTCTCCGCTGCCTTTCGCGCAAAGAGGTCGACCGCATCGCCCACCACGCGCGGGAGGTCGAACTCGACGTTCTCGATGTCGAACTTCCCCGCCTCGACCTTCGAGAAGTCGAGAATGTCATTGATGATCGTGAGGAGCGACTCCCCCGACTGCTGGATCGCGAGGACGTACTCGCGCTGGCGCGACGACAGCTCGGTATCGAGCATCAGCTCCGTCATCCCCAGGACGCCGTTCATCGGTGTGCGAATCTCGTGGCTCATCGTGGCGAGAAATTCGCTCTTGGCCCGCGCCGCCGCCTCGGCCTCGTCCTTGGCAACGCGCAACTGCGCCTCGGTGCGCTCGCGCTCGGTGATCTCCATCGTGAGCGCGAGGGTCCGCTCCCCAACGCGTCGCTCCAGGTTCTCCCGCGCATCCGTGAGCGCATCGTCGCGCTTCTGGATCTCGTCCAGCATCCCGTTGAACGCGGTGATCAGCGTTCCCACCTCGTCGTTGCCGTGCGGCTCGGCGCGCACCGAGTAGTCCTGGTGCGTGGAGACGTCGCGCGCCACTCCCGCCAGCCGCAAGATCGGTTCGGTGACGAGCCCCAGCACGACGCTGGAGAGGACGATCGACACCAGCACCGTTCCCACCAGCACGGCGCCCATGATTCCCACCACCGCGCGCAGGCGCTCGGTGAGGGCGGTGAGCTCCGACTTGAGATAAACGGAGCCCAGCAGCTCCGAGCCGCGCCGGATGGGGACGTTCACCTCCAGCTGATCGCCGACGAACGCGTGTCCATCCGGGCCGGCGCGCACGGGGATCTGCCGCGCGGCGTGTGCATCGCGCGCATAGTGCGCGAAGGGACGGCCGGCGCCATCATAGACGACCGCCGAGACAATGCCGCGCTCCGTGCCAAGGTTGGCAAGCGTCTTCAGCGCGGCTTCCGTGTCGTTGAAGTCGAGCGCCGACTGGACGTTGGTTCCCACGATCCCCGCCAGCCCGCGCAGCTCCTGCGGCAGCTTGCGACGGAATTCGTACTGATCCCACACCACCACGCCGACGGACGAGACGATGAGCGCCACGGCGGCGGTGAGCACGATGAACGCCGTGAACTTGCGACGAAGGGGCTGGTTTCGCAGATGGTCGAGCGCGCTCACGGCTCACCTCCCTGCGACTTGACCAGGCGAGCCAGACGGAGCAATTGCGAACTGAGGCGCAGCCCGGCGTTCGCGGTCGCGTCGACGTTGACCTCGAAGCGGAGCTTGGCATCCTCGTGGAAGAAGTTGATCATGCCGCCACGCTCGGCAAAGCCGTCCGTGTAGCCGACCGTGAGAATGCCGCGTGCGCGCGCCACGCGGATCGCCCTACCGATCAACAGCGGATCGTCGGTGCCGAGAAAGAGCACCGCGAGCCCCTCCTGGTCTTCGACCTGGTCGACCGCACGCACGCTGACCGTGCGCCCCTCGATCATACGTCCGGCCACCAGGCGCGCCATCTCCTTGAGGAGCGCCGGGTCGGCGAAGACGCCGATGACGAACGGCGCGGTCGCCGACGCTCCGTCGGACCCTTTGGGCCACGACGCGTACTGGCCAAAGCGGAAAAGGAAGGCCGCGCGCAGCTGCGAGTCTGACGGCTCGCCCTGCGGTCCCCCGGTCGCGCCACCGATCATCCCCGGAAGGAGGACCGGCAGCAACGCGCGTCGTAAGGTGCGCCTCACATTACGCCAGACGTACATGAACGCGCGCGTCTAGCGTCGAACGGTGACCGAGCTGTACACGCTCCACGGAATGCGGGATGGAATCGTGCGCGACTCGGAGAGGAACTCCGCCTGCGGCGGTGACAGCATGTTGCGCCCGCCCAGGGCCCACTCGATGTGCGCATTGGGCGACCAGGCGAGCCTCCCGTCGACGGCGTGACGACTCGTCACGCCAAACGACGGCAAGTCGGCGACATAGCGATAGGTGAGGTCCACGTCGATGTTCCCGGGGAGCGACGACGCCGACCGCATCCGGAACTGGTGGCGCGGCGCCGAGCCTGCACGATCGGCCCCCTGCTCCAGCGCTGTAGGGGTGCGGGAGTAGTCCCAGTTCAGGTACGAGTAGACTCCCTCGAGCACCCATCCCGCCGTCGGCTCCCAGCGCGAGAGCAGCTCCGCGCCCGAGATGTCGGCGCGCCCCGTCGTTTGTGCCGTCGCCGCGATGCGCACCACGCCAGGCGGCGGCGTGGGGACGTACTGCGGTTCGCTGCGCTCGAAGATTCGGACCTTGGGATAGTGATTCCAGTAGACCGCAAGGTCGATCGAGACGGAACTCGTGGGACGCACGCGATAGCCAGCCTCGGAGGCGATGAGGACCTCGGAACCGAGGTCGGGATTCCCCACCAGCGCCACGACCGTTGGCGGGCCGCCGACTTGCGAGGGAATGATCGCCTGCGGGTAGTCGACATTGCGGTCCACGCTGGCCGGGATGCGCACCGCGCGCGCCACGCTGGCCCACAGCGTCTGGCGCGCCGACGGGAGCACGCTCAGGCTGGCCTTGGGTTGCAGCTCCCACCCCGAGTATGGATTGCGTTCCAGCTTGCCGCCTAACGTGACGAAGGCACGGTGCGGCACCAGGGCGATCTCGTCCTGGACAAAGGCGTTGAAGAACTGCTCGGTGACCCGGACGGGGCTGAAGACCATGTCCAGGATGCCGCGGTTGTGCTCATCCACGGAGCGGTAGCCGCCGCCCCAAACCACGCGCTGCCGCTCGGCGATTGTCAGTTGGTGCTGCACCTCGAGGTCGATCGTGCGTTCCTTCTCGTCCAGGCTGCTCATCGCGTTGCGATGGTTGTACGAGAGGTAGCCCTGCAGCGTGAGCGCCGAGCCCGGCGAGAGCGTCCGCTCCCAGCGCGCCAAGGCGTGGCCGCCGCTGAAGTCGTTCCGCTCCGGGAGCTGGAACAGGTACGGCGGCTCGGCGCGCGCCTGCGGGAAGTTTGTCCCGTACTTGAGCTGATGCGCATCCGCGGAGACCGTGAGGCGATCGCCCGCACGCTTCCACATCGTGCGCACGCCGGTACGGAGGAGCTTCCAGTCGTCGTTGGACTCACCGCCGGCCAGCGAGCCGAGGGCATCGCCTGCCTTGCGATTGGCAAACAGGCGATAGCTCCAGGCCTCGCCCGCGCTCCCGCTGTGCTGCAGTGCGACTTCCGCCTGGCCGTCGCGCCCGTAGCGCGCCGTGGCCAGCGACCCGTCGGTGGCGGAGGCCGCCTTGGTGACGATGTTGATGACCCCGTTCACCGCATTCGCCCCCCAGAGCGTGGCGCCGGGGCCGCGAATGACCTCGATGCGCTCGATCTCGGAGATCGGGAGATTCTCCTCCTCCCAGATGACCCCCGCGAAGAGCCGGGAGTAGACCGAGCGGCCGTCGATGAGGACGAGGAGCTTGTTGGCGTACTGGCCGGCGAAGCCGCGCGAGCCGATGGCCCACTGCGAGGAGCGGAGCTGCGCCGCCTGGATCCCTGGCGCCAGCTGCAAGGCTTCCTGGACCGATGACACACCGGTGCGCCGGAGGTCGGCGGCGGTGAGGACGAAGACCGCAGCCGGGGCCTCGAAGACCCGCTCCTCGCGGCGCGAGACGCTGCGCACCTCGACGCCCATGAGCTGTTCGAGTGACAGCTCCATGATCGCGGAATCCGCGGTCGCGCGCTGGGCGCCGAGCGGTCGGGCGTACGATCCCAACGACAAGGCCAGGAGAAGGCAGGCACGGGTGGCCGATCGGTACGTCATGATGTGCAGGGATTGCAGCTGGACGGAAGCTGGGCGCTCCACCGTCCGCGAGCCATGCCCGCGCGTGGTGCCGTCATCGCACGGACAGACGTCCGGCGATTCCCAGTAACGAGAGGATCGACGCAGCTGGCCGTCGGCTGAAGGGAGTGGTTGTGGGTGGAGTGGGGCGGGGGAGAGCGAGGTGGGGGCGAAGCGTTGCGACTGTCGGGGATTGCACTACGCGCGGGTGGGGGGGATGGCGGGAATGGGGGGGGCGGGGGGTGGGATTGTCGTGGGTCGAATTGGCGTCCTCGGCTGGTGTCAGCAATCGGGGTCAGAGCAATCGGGGTCAGAGTCACCGAACCAATTTCTCGGTGACTCTGACCCCGACTTTCCCTGATCCTCCCCGATTCGCCAAATCGCCCGTCCAAATGGCTCCCGACGTCCTCGTAGGGCACGCCGCGTAGGCGGTAGAGGCGTTTGGGGGGCAGATTCCTGGGGTCAGTCAGAATGAAGCGACCGGCTCGCGGTCGTGGTAACGTGGGTTACGCCGCCGGACGAGCCGACGGACCAGAGCCACAACACGACGGAGCCGGTCGCCTATGTCACGTACAGTGCGCTATGTCGGGTTGGATGTCCACGCCGAGACGATTACCGCCGCCGTGGCCGACGCCGATGGGACGCTCCAGGAGTGCGGGACGATCCCGAATCGTCCGGAGGCGGTGCGGAAACTCCTGGCGAAGCTCGGGGAGGCGGAGACGCTGCGCGTCTGCTACGAGGCCGGCCCGACCGGCTACGCGCTCTACTGGCAGCTGGCCGGCCTCGGCATCGCCTGCAGTGTCGTCGCGCCGAGCCTGATTCCCACCAAGGCGGGCGATCGCGTGAAGACGGACCGGCGCGATGCGGGACGCCTCGCGCGGTGTCATCGCGCGGGGGACCTCACGCCGGTGTGGGTCCCCGATCCGGCCACCGAAGCGCTGCGCGATCTCGTGCGCGCCCGCGAGGTCGCCAAGCAGGACCAACTGCGGGCGCGGCACCGCGTGGGCAAGTTCCTGCTCCGCCATGGCCGCCACCGGCCGGAGGGGATGCGCAGTTGGACGGGGCGGCATCAGCTGTGGCTGGCGCGGGTCCGCTTCGACACCGCGGTGCTGCAAACGGTCTTTGAGGAGTATCGGGCGGAGCTCGACCACGTCGCCGCGCGCGTGCGGCGGCTCGAGCAGGCGATCACGGCGGCACTGCCCACGCTCGCGCCCGCGCAGCAGGCGCTGGTGGGCGCGCTCGCCGCCCTGCGCGGCGTGCAATGCCTGACCGCGACGACGCTCGTGAGCGAAGTCGGGACGCTGCGCCGTTTCGCCACCGCGCGGCAGCTGATGGCCTATGCGGGGCTGGTCCCGCGCGAGCACTCCAGCGGGGGGAGTGTGCGCCGCGGGGCGATCACCA